>JBDUEC010000256.1:0-3236 GCA_040002655.1 Rhodoglobus sp.
GCCGTCTACCGGCACTTCGACGGCAAGCAGGCCGTGCTCGGGGCGCTGCTGGTCGGGGTGAGCCAGGAACTCTGGGACGGCGGGCAGGCCGTCGTCGCGGCATCCGCCGATTCCGGGGCTGCGCTGCGCGAACTCATCGCCTTCCACGTGCGGTTCGCGCTCGCAAATGCAGACGTCATCCGCGTGCAGGATCGCGACCTCGCGAGTCTCGCCGAGGCGGACGAGCACGCCGTGCGGCAACTGCAGCGCAACTACGTGGAGCTCTGGGTCGACGTGCTGCGGCGCATCCACCCCGAAGCGGATGCCGCATCGCTACGGGTGCGCGCCCACGCCACATTCGGCCTGATCAACTCCACCCCGCACAGCGGTCGCACCCGGGACACCGGGCGCATTCTCGAGCAGATGGCCTGGGCTGGGCTCAGTTAGCCGGGCACTCAGGCTGGCCGGATGCCGCTCGCGAGCACCGACACCGTGTCGTGTTCCACGGTGCCGCCGTCACTCCCGGCCAGACGTTCGCGCAGGTCGGCGAGCAGCGCGTCGCGTCGGTCGGGCGCCAACGCCTCGACCACTGGACCGAACGGCGTGCCGAAGATGCCGGCCACCTCGTCGTCGAGGCTGTCCCAGCGCACGAGCACATGCTCGTCGCGCACCTGGATATCGTCGAATCCCGCGAGCGCCTCCGCGAGTTCGCCGGTGGTCGTGGTCAGCGAGTCGTTGCCGACAGTCTGGCCGAATTCGCTCTCCTGGCCGACCGCCCGCAGCGCGTCTGCATAGGCGTCGAACGGGTCGAGCCGCACGCCGGATGTCCACACCGCGACCGCGATCACCCCGCCCGGCCGCAGCACGCGCAGGAACTCCGCAACCGCCGCCGGCTGGTCCCGGATGAACTGGAACCCCTGCTGGCAGAGCACAACGTCCACCGAGGCGTCGGGCAGGTCGAGGGCGGTGGCCGGGCTGGGCAGGGTCTCAATCTGCTCGCCGCCTGGAGCCTGACTGACCTTCGCCAGCATCCGCTCGCTGATGTCGCTGGCGATCACTCGGCCGGTCGGACCCACCGTGCTGGCTGCAGCACGGGCGACTACGCCGGTACCTGAAGCCACGTCGAGCACGGTCTGCCCGACCTCGAGAGCCGCGAACTCGACAAGCCGCTCAGCCCACGGCGCGAACAGCCAGGGCTCGAGGTGGAGCCGGTAGTTGTCGGCGATGTCGCTCGCGTCGAAGAGCGCGCTCATCGTGTCAGGGGCGGGCCGCGTCGGCCCGCCGCCCCTCCACGAGCATCACAACCACGAACAGGATGGCGCCACCGACGATCGCGATGTCGGCGACGTTTCCGATGAAGAAGTTGCCGTAGGCGATGAAGTCCACGACGTGGCCGCGGGCGAAGCCGGGCTCGCGGAACAGCCGATCACCGAGGTGGGTGACGGCTCCGCCGAGCACCAGACCGAGTCCGATGGCTCGGCCAAGCGAGCGCACTCGCCACGCGTACCAACCGATTGCCCCCGCAGCGATCGCCGCAACGATCGCGAAGATCCAGGTGAAGCCGGTGCCGATCGAGAACGCCGCCCCGGGGTTGTAGACCAGAACGAAGCGGAGCGCGTCGCCGATCACGTGAATCACCTTGCCGCCGGCGAGGGCGGTCTCGGCCCACCACTTGGTGAGCTGGTCGGCCAAGATCACGACCACCGCGATCGTGATGGCAATGATGAAGAGCCGGTGCGAGCGCCTGGCGCGGTCGGGTGCTGTCGCGGTCATGCGACCATTCTCCCCTGTCGGGTGAGTGCCGTCGTTCAGGGCCGGATGCCCCGCCCCATCACCGACACCGTCACGTGCTCCACGGCGTCGCCGTGGCTGTCACCGAGCGCCGTTCGCACGGACTCAAGCACGGCCGCGCGCCGCTCGGCATCCAGTGCGTCGACCAGCGGCCCGAAGGGGGTGCCGAAGATGCCGGCCACCTCGTCCGCTACGGTCGGCCAGCGCACCGGCACGCGCTCGGTGAGCACCGCGACGTCGAGGAACGACTTCAGGGCCGCCGCGACATCCGCTTCGGTCACCTTCACGGAGTCATTGCTGATCGGTCGGTGCGAACGCGTCTGCACGCCGTTGGTTCGCAGGGCGTCTGCGTAGGTGTCGAGCGGGTCGAGGCGGGCGCCGGCTGCCCAGCTCTCGATGGCGACCACGCCACCCGGCCGGAGCACGCGGAACATCTCGGCGACCGCCGCGTCCGGGTCCGCGATGAACTGCAGCCCCTGCTGGCAGAGCACGACGTCTACCGAGGCATCCGGCAGGCGCAACTCGGTCGCGGAACCCGCGGTCACTGCGATCGGTGCGCCGTCGAGGTCGAAGCCGTGCGCGACATTGGCGAGCATGAGCGCGCTGATGTCGTTGGCAATGACTCGGCCGCGCTGGCCTACGGTGGTGGCGGCCGCACGCGCGACCACACCGGTGCCAGAGGCGACGTCGAGCACGACCTGGCCGACCCGCACGCCGGCGAACTCGATCAGTCGGTGCGCCCACGGCACCAGCAGGGCGTTCTCGATGTGCAACTGGTAGTTGTCGGAAATGGTGGCCGTGCCGAAGGCGGTCTCGATGCTCATCGTCACACCATCGCCAGCGCTACGCCGGGCTCGGCGAGGATCGCGCCGACATCCACGAGGAACCGCGACCCCTGCTCGCCGTCCACCAGCCGGTGGTCGAAGCTCAGGCTCAGGGTCATGACGTCGCGCAGCGCGACCTCGCCGTGGAACTCCCACGGCAGTCGTCGCACGGCACCCATTGCGAGGATCGCTGCCTCGCCCGGGTTGATGATCGGAGTACCGGCGTCCACCCCGAAGACGCCGACGTTCGTGATCGAGAAGGTACCCCCACTGAGTGCGGCCGGCGTGGTCTCGCCGGCCCGGGCCGTCTCGGCGAGCGTGGTGATCGCGTCGGTGAGGTCGATCAGGGTCATCGAGTCGGCATCCCGGATGTTCGGCACCATGAGTCCGCGCGGCGTCGCCACCGCAATCCCCAGGTTCAGATACCCGAATTGCACGATCTCGCCGGCGGACTCGTCCCAGCGCGAGTTGACCTCAGGGGTGCGGCGTGCGGCGATGCAGATCGCCTTCGCGATCACAGCGAGCATGGTGAGCCGATGCCCGGTGAACGCCCTGCTCGCCTTGAGGCTCGCGATGAGTTCGACCGTGGGCGTGACGTCGATGGTGAGGAACTCCGTGACGTGCGGCGCCGTGAACGCGCTC
>JBDUEC010000257.1:0-3230 GCA_040002655.1 Rhodoglobus sp.
CGTAGTCGGCGTCATCCCACCGGCTCGGGTCGAGGTGGTCGCCCCAGCAGGCGAGTTCGAGGCCGTCGTAGCCCCACCCCGAGGCGAGCTTCGCCACCTCCTCCAGGGGCAGGTCGGCCCACTGGCCGGTGAACAGGGTGATCGAGCGTGACATGGCTGCCTCTCTTCGATTGGATGGATGGGCTACGCGATGGTGGGGGTCCACGCGCTGCCACGCGCAGAACTGGTCTCGATCGCCGCGAGTACGCGCTGCACCTGCAGCCCGTCATCAAAGGATGGCGTCGGCTGTGTCTTCGAGGCAATGGCTTCAACGAAGTCGCGGGCCTGGTGACTGAAGCCGTGCTCGTAACCGAGCATGTGGCCTGCCGGCCACCACGCCGGAATGTACGGATGCTCGGGCTCGGTCACGAGGATCTTCGTGAACCCCTGCTCGGTGGCCGGCGCCGTGCCGTCGTAGAAGTTGAGGGTGTTGAGGTCCTCCAGGTCGAACGAGATCGCACCCTTGGACCCGGAGACCTCGACCCGCAGCGCGTTCTTGCGCCCCGTGGCGAAGCGGGTGGCCTCGAACGTTCCAAGCGCGCCGGGCTTGTCATCGGTACTGCTGAACCGCCCGGTGAACAGCGCGACATCGTCGACCGTCACGTCGCCGAGTTCGGTGCCGGCGGTGCCGCCGAGGCCGGAGCTGCTCTCCAGCACCGGCCGCTGCTTGGTGATCGTCTCGATCGTGCCGGAGACGCTCACGAGGTCGAGACCGGTGATGAACTGCGCCAGGTCGATGGCGTGCGCACCGATGTCGCCGAGTGCGCCCGAGCCGGCATATTCCTTCTGCAGGCGCCAGGCCAGCGGAACCTGAGGATCGATGAGCCAGTCCTGGAGGTAGGAGGCGCGCACCTGGCGCACCTCACCGATCCGTCCGGCTGCGACGAGGTCACGAGCGAACGCGGCCGCGGGAACCCGCCGGTAGGTGAACCCGACCATGGCGAACACGCCGTTGCGCGCGGCGCGGGTGGCGGCATCCGCCATCGCGATCGCCTCGTCGACGGTGTTGGCCAGCGGCTTCTCGCAGAGCACGTGCTTGCCCGCGTCCAGTGCCGCAATCGCGATCTCGGCGTGCGAGTCGCCCGGCGTCACAATGTCAATGATGTCGATGTCCGGGTCGGCGATGGCGTCGTGCCAGTCGGTCGAGGTGCGGCTCCAGCCCCACTTCGTGGCGGATTCGGCCAGGGTCTCGGCGTTGCGGCCGACCAGTAGGTCCATGGTGGGGAACGCCGCCAGGTCGAAGAACCGGGGCGCGACCCGCCAGCCCTGCGAGTGGGCGGCGCCCATGAATCCGTGGCCAATCATCGCCACTCTCAGTCCGGATGCGTGTGCCATTGCGAGTGCTCTCTGTAAGTCGATCGGGCGGAAATAGTCGATGGGGCGGAACGATGGAGGTGTCCGCGCGGGAGGTCCCGCGCGGACACCATCGGGTGGTGAGGGTTATGACTCGAACGCCGACTTGATGTACTGGTCGACATTGTCCTTCGTCACGACGGGCGCGTTGAGCACGATCCGGTTGGGGATCTCGACCTCGACGAGGTCGCTCAGCGCCTTCTTCTGCACGAGCAGGCGAGCAAGGCGGATGCCATCGGCGGCCTGCGTGGACGGGTAGATGACCGTCGCCTGCAGCACGCTCGTGCCCGACTGGATCTCGCGCATCGCGTTCGCCGAACCGGCACCGCCGACCATGAAGAACTCGTCGCGGCCGGCCGCGGCGATCGCCGCGAGCACGCCGACGCCCTGGTCGTCATCGTGGTTCCAGATGGCGTCGATGTGCGGCGCAGCCGAGAGCAGCTGCGAGGTCACAGCCTCGCCGCCCTGCACGGTGAAGTCAGCGGCGACACGGTTGCTCACCTTGAGGCCGCAGTCACTGAGTGCCTTCTTGAACCCCTCGCTGCGCGCCTGGGTCAGCGGCAGCGAGTCGATGCCGGCAATCTCGGCGATGATCGAATCCGGCTTGTCGCCGAGTCGGTCACAGATGTAGGTTCCCGCGCTCACACCCATGCCGTAGTTGTCACCGAGGATGGTGACGCGGGCGGCGAAAGTGCTCGAGAACTCACGGTCGACGTTGATGACGGGAATACCCGCCTGCATCGCCTCGATGGCGACCTCGGTGAGTGCAGCACCATCGGTCGGCAGCAGCACGATGGCGTCCACCTTGTCGTTGATGAATGTCTCGACCTGGCTGATCTGCAGGTTGGCGTCGTTCGTGCCCTCAGCGACGACGAGCTTGATGTCGGGGTACTTGGCGGCCTCGGCAATGGCTGCCGAGTTGATGGCGCCGAGCCAGCCGTGGTCTGCGGCGGGGCCAGAGAAGCCGATCGTGATGGTGTCGCCCGTGGCCTCGTTGCCTTCGACGGTGCTGTCGTTGTTCGTGGTGCCCGTATCAGCGCCCCCTGCAGTGCAGCCGGTGAGCATGGCTGCGACGGCGAGGGATGCACTGGCGGTGATGAGCAACTTACGGCTCATCGATCGTTTTGCCAGCATGTACTTCCTCCTTGGTAAGTGAAATGCAGTGCGATCGCCAACGAGGAGGTGCTCAGGCGAGGCGATTTCGGCGGCGAAGAACCGCGTCTGCATCACTCAGTCCACATTGACGTTTCCTGCAACATATCAGAGGTCATTCGAGAATCAACCACCTTTTTTCATTTTTCGAAAAAAGTGGCGACCAAAGATCCCCGGAATTCCGGGCTTCTTCCCGCGCAGCGCTTCAACTTTCCTTCGCGAGCGGGGTGGATTCTGTTATGTTGCGGTCATGATCAAAGTCGACCATGCGCCCCTGCTTGAGGTGCGCGGAGTCACCAAGAACTTCGCGGGGGTGCGCGCACTCGACGGCGTGAACCTGTCGATCGCGGCCGGCGAAGTGCACTGCGTGCTCGGTCAGAACGGTGCAGGCAAGTCCACTCTCATCAAGGTGCTGTCTGGTGCCTACCTGCCAGACGACGGGGAGATCCTGTGGCAGGGCGAGCCGGTCACGATAGCCGACCCGCAGGCCGCGCTCAGTCTCGGCATCGCCACGATGTACCAGGAACTCGACGTGGTCGACGGCCTGACCATCGCGGAGAACATCTTCCTCGGGCACGAGCACGCCACGGCGGGCGTGCTGCACACCGCTGAGGCCAACCGGCTCACCCGCGAACTGCTGGCGCGACTGGGGCACGGGGATCTCTCTCCCAGCCGCGAGGTCGGCA
>JBDUEC010000258.1:0-3222 GCA_040002655.1 Rhodoglobus sp.
TACTGTCGTCGCATGGGAATGAAGACACACGCCGCGGTCGACATCGCGGCTCCGATCGCTACCGTCTTCGCCTGGCTCACCGAGCCGAAGAAGCTCGTCGCCTGGATGGGTGCCAGCGGCGCCATGCCGAACGACACCTCGCTCCTGAAGCCGGGGTTCACCGCCACCGCGCCAATGCCAACGCCCGGCCAGACTCGCGAGTCGACCCTGACGGTCACCGAGATCTCCCCGCCGAGGTCGTTCGCCTTCACGATTGCGTACGACGGCGGCGACTCCATCACCAAGTACACGTTGAGCCAGACCGGGGCCGTCACCCACCTCGAGATCGACGCCGACACCGACTGGGCCGCGCCAGACCTATCGAAGGTCGAAGAGAACCTCGAGGGGCAGTCCTGGGTGATCAGGGCCTTCGTGCACCACCAATTGACGGTCGCGGAGCACAAACTCGCCGATGGCGGCTTCGACGCGCAGACGCAGCCCTACCTGCAGGCGGCTCTGCAACAGTCCATGGACAAGCTCAAGACGGTCATCGAGGGCGGGTCAGTCGCCTGAATTGATCTCGACGATTCCGTCGCGATCAATGCGGATGACGGTTCCGTCGTCGAGCTCGACCACGGGCCGACCCTCCAGCCAGGTCAGGGTCCAGCGCCAGTTCGTCACGTCGATGCCGTCGAGCTCGGACTCGACCGACCTGACGGCGGCGACCACGGCATCCGGCAGTCGATCCGGAGTCGGTCCACCGACCGGCCAGCGAGTGCCGAGCTGCATCAGGTCTCGCGCTCGTAGGTGACCCAGGTGCGGCGGGTCGCAATTTTGTCGTAGACGCTCTGGGCGGTCGTGTTGTCCGCCGCCGTGATCCAGCGCAGGGTGCCGCCCCCATCGGATGCTGCGCGTTCCGCGACGGCCTCGATGAGTGCGGTCGCGGCTCCGGAGCCGCGGTGTCCGGGCTCCACGTAGAGGTCATCGAGGAACCAGGCCGGCCCGGCGGTGAAGGTGTCCGGCAGCTGGCGGTAGAGCGCGAATCCGACGACCTCGCCGCCAACCTCGGCGACGACCGCGCAGACCTCGGCCTCAGCATCCATCAACCAGGACCACACGCCGTCGAGCACGGCGTCGGTGAAGTTCGTCTCGTAGAAAACGCCGTAGTCGGTGAACAGGCGACGCCAGGATTCCCGGTCGCCCTCCCGGATGTCGCGAACGTCGGTCATTCGGTCGGCCCCTCTGCCAGCACGATGTCGCGGACCTCGATGGCATCCGCTTCCACGAACTCTACGCTGGCGATGCGCCCGACCGCGGTCAGGTCGTCGAGGCCCTCGCGCAGCAGCGCAGGGCCGGCAATAGTCGCGGACGTGACATCCGACTTCTGCGACGCCTTGGCGTCGGTCTTCGCGCGTCGGATGCCGATCAGGGCCTCTGAGACCAGCGCAAGCAGGCCGCGTGGCGCGGCCGCTCCCGAGGGGGACGGCCACGGTGCGATGTGTACAGAGCCCTCGTGGGTCCAGCTCCAGACCTCCTCGGTGGCGAACGGAATGAACGGGGCGAACAGGCGCAGCAGCACATCCACGGCGCCGCGCAGTGCGAGCACCGCACTGGCCTGTCCCTCAGGAGTGGATGCCCCGTAGGCGCGTTCCTTCACGAGTTCGAGGTAGTCGTCGCAGAAGGTCCAGAAGAACTGCTCGGTCGCCTCGAGTGCGCGGGCGTGGTCGAAATCCTCAAAGGCGGCGGTGGCCGTTGCGATCACGGTGTCGAGTTCGGCGAGCATGTCGAGGTCGAGTGCAGCGGTGATTGAGGCGGCGAAGCCGGTCTCGAGATCACCGGTGGTCTCGAGACCATCGCTCGTTCCTCGCGATGCCTCGATCGCCGGGAACGAGTACACGAACTTCGCCGCGTTCAGCACCTTGATCGCGAGTCGGCGTCCAATCTTCATCTGCTTCGGGTTCTGGGGATCGAAGGCCGCGTCCGTGCCGAGGCGACTCGATGCTGCCCAGTAGCGCACCGCATCCGAACCGTGCTCGTCGAGCATGCCCTGCGGGGTCACGACGTTGCCCTTGGACTTCGACATCTTCTTGCGATCGGGGTCCACGATGAAGCCCGAGATGCCAGCGTTCTTCCACGGCACTGTGCCGTGCTCCAGTTCGGAGCGCAGCACCGTCGAGAACAACCAAGTGCGAATGATGTCCTGCCCCTGGCTGCGCAGCGAGTACGGGAACACCAGGTCAAACAGTTCGGGGTCAGTCACCCATCCGCCGGCGATCTGCGGGGTGAGGGATGACGTGGCCCAGGTGTCCATGATGTCGAGTTCACCCACGAAGCGGATGCCGCGGTCGGCCTCGGTGAAGCCCGGCGGCACGTCGGACGACGGGTCGACCGGCAGAGACTCCTCGGTCGGCACGAGAACCGCACCCTTCTCGCCGTTCGCATCGAGCTCGTACCAGACCGGGATCGGCACGCCGAAGAACCGCTGGCGCGAGATGAGCCAGTCGCCGGTGAGTCCGCCAACCCAGTTCTCGTAGCGCACCCGCATGTGGTCGGGGGTGAAGTTGATCTCCTTGCCGGCGCGCAGCAGTGTGTCGCGCAGCTTCGGATCACGGGCGCCGTTGCCGATGTACCACTGGCGGGTCGAGATGATCTCGAGCGGCCGGTCGCCCTTCTCGTAGAACTTCACCGCGTGGGTGATCGGCTTCGGATCGCCGAGCATCTCGCCGCTGGCCCGCAGCAGCTCCACGATCTTCGCCTTGGCGCTGAACACGGTCTTGCCAGCCAACTCCGCGTAGGCCGTCTTCGCGGCGTCCGTCACGATCACGTCGGGCGCATCGGCCACGATGCGACCGTCAGCGCCGATGATGGTGCGATTGGGCAGGTCGAGCTCGCGCCACCACACCACGTCGGTCACATCGCCGAACGTGCAGATCATGGCAATGCCCGACCCCTTGTCTTTCTGGGCGAGGTGGTGGGCCACGACCGGCACCTCCACTCCGAAGATCGGCGTGGTCACGGTCGTGCCGAACAGCGCCTGATAGCGCTCGTCGTCGGGATGCGCCACCAGGGCAACGCAGGCCGGCAGCAGCTCCGGCCGGGTGGTCTCGATCTCCACGGTGCCGCCGTCCGGCTTGTGGAACGACACCCGGTGGTACGCGGCCGGCTGGTCCTTGTCCTCGAGCTCGGCCTGGGCCACCGCGGTGCGGAAGGTCACGTCCCACAGGGTCGGGGCATCCGCCTGGT
>JBDUEC010000259.1:0-3192 GCA_040002655.1 Rhodoglobus sp.
GCGACCGGGATCATCCCGCTCGACCGGCGGCCGGCATCCGCTATCGCAGCGTCACTCGCAGGGCTGAACCTGCCGGAGCACCGGCTCTCGCTCGGCATCGGAACCGGAGGGCCAAAGGATGGCCTCGCTCGTGTCGCGGATGCGGTGGTCACGTTGCGCGAAGCCACGAGCGCCGAACTCGTGGTCGGCGCTCTCGGCCCGAAACTGCGCTCGCTCGGAGCGAAGCTGGCCGACGGCGTGCTGTTCAACTGGCTGACCCCGGATGCCGCTGCCGCCGCCATGACCGACCTGCGGCGGGACGCGGTCAGTCGTACCGTGCGCGGCGTGCTGTACGCGCGCACCACGGTGGACACCGAGTCGCTGCCGGCTCTCGAGACCGAGGCCGCTCGCTACGGGGCGATTCCGTCGTATGCCGCGAACTTCGAGCGGATCGGGGCGAGCGCCATCGACACGACGATTCGGTCGGTCGGCTCGTTCGAGCTGGCGACCCAAGTGTCCGCGTACACCGAGCACGTCGACGAGCTGGTGTTACGGGTGATCACTGCGGAGCCGACGCTCGCCGGCTACCTCCGTTTCGTCGACACCGTCGCGGCAGGCTGAGAAGGCCTGAGAACCGGCTGCACTGGGCGTGCCCTGCGGGCATCCGCGGGAGCGGCGCCTACCCTAGCCTCATGTCCACGTTCCGAACGCCGGTCGGGCCGCAGTCCAGCCGGGTGTACTGGCGAAGGCGACTGCTCGTGGGGCTCGGGCTGCTCGCGGTCATCGTGGTGGTCATCCTGATCGTCGTCCGCCCGGGAGCTGGTAACACTCCGGCGGCATCGAACTCGAAGACGCCCAGTTCGTCATCCAGCGCGACAGCCGGAGCGAGCGGTGCCTGTGATCCGAAGAAGATCACCCTCGACGCGGTGACCGACGCTGGGGCGTATGACGCCGGCGTCACCCCGCAGCTCACGTTCGCCATCAAGAGCCTCGCCCTGCAGCCGTGCACCATCCAGGCCGGAACCGACGTGCAGGAGTACAAGATCACGAGTGGCGAGGAGACCATCTGGGACTCCAAGGACTGCCAGAGCGGCGAGGTGCCGAGCGTCGTCACCCTACAGCCGGGCGTGCCAGTCTCCCCTAAGTCCATCACCTGGGATCGCACCCGCTCGGCCAAGGACACCTGCGACGCCACCCGCGAGCCGGTCGTCGCCGGCGGGGCGAGCTACCACTTGGTCGTCACCATTGGCGACCTCGTGTCGACCGACAAGCAATTCATTCTCAACTGAGCCATGACCGACCCCGCCAACCCGGACCTCGCACGTGCCCTCGAGGCACAGGATGCCGTAGCCGTCGCTTTCGCGCTGCGCAACGGGACCACGACCGTACCGGCCCTACCCTCCGCTGGGGCACCCCAGGTGCGCGTCTTCCGCCGCGGCGACGCGGACCGGTACATGCTCCTGCTGTTCTCGTCACCCGAGACCTACGTCGCGATGACCCCCGAAGAGCCTGAGCACGAGGTGCTCGCCTACGACGGAAGCGCGCTGCGTGACTTTCTGGCCGAGAACATCGGGGTGCTCGAGGCGGTCTGGTTTGATGTGGCAGGGCCGCACGCGATGCAGGCCGCCCCCGAGGACGTGCTCGAGGCCCTCTCGCTGCCCTAGAACTAGCGACCGTCGAAGACGAACCGGGTCGCGTCGGTGGGGAACTTCGTCCAGGCCAGGGCGGTCTGGGGTGTGAAGACGCGAAGCCCGCCGCCCTGCTCGCCCGCCCAGGCATCCGCTGACGGGGAGTAGCCGTCGTCGTGGTACTTCGCAAAGGCGGCGGAGATGCGCGAGCCGAGTCCTTTGGCATCCGCCCGGCTCGCCTCGCTGCGGCCGTCGAGGATGACCGCGTTCGCACCGTCTTCCAGCGTGAGTGTGCACGCCGGGTTGGCCTCGACGTTCCTGGCGTGTCTCGTCGCGGGCGACCCGTCGTAATAGAGGCGCCCGTCGAGCCACACACCCCAGCGCGGCACGACGTGCGGGCGACCATCCGGCCGTACGGTCGCGAGCCAGTAGTGCTTGGAATCGACGAGACGCCGCTCGATCACCTCCCACTCCAGCATTCCCTCGTCGGTGTCTGGCAGTCCGTAGCCGTCGGGGAATGAGGGGCGCTCGCGGCGGGGCAGTGAGCTGTTCATGGGGGCACGGTACCCCAGCCCCCCGACGCGGCCGGTGGCTAGTCTTGACTGGTGACCGACAGCAACGACCGCGGATCCCTGACCCCTCGGGAACGCAGGTCGCTCACCCGCAGATCCAGCGACCGGGCGATGATCGCGACCCTCGCGGCCACCGGATTGATCGCCGCGTTCCTGCAGACTCTGGTCACCCCGATCGTGCCGGAGCTGCCCACGCTGCTCAACACCAGCACTGCCGATGCCTCCTGGGTGCTCACGGCCACGCTGCTCGCCGCCGCGATCTCCACGCCGATCAGTGGGCGCCTCGGCGACATGTACGGCAAGCGCCGGATCGTTCTGCTGCTCTTGGCCATCATGGTCGGCGGCTCGATCATCTCGGCGCTCTCCGACACTCTCGTGCCGATGATCATCGGGCGGGTGCTGCAGGGCACCGGACTCGGGGTGATCGCCCTCGGCATCAGCATCCTGCGTGACGTGATCCACCCCAAGAACCTCGGGGGAGCCGTTGCTCTCGTCAGCGCGACGCTCGGCGTCGGCGGTGCACTCGGACTCCCGTTGGCGGCGACCATCGCCCAGAACCTGGACTGGCACTTCCTGTTCTGGCTCGCGACCCTGTTCGGGTGCGTTGCCATCGTGTTGGTTGCGACGATCATTCCGGTGAGCACGCTGCGCACGGCCGGCCGCTTCGACGTGCCCGGCGCGATCGGGCTCGCGGTGGGGTTGGTCGGCATCCTGCTCGCGATCTCGAAGGGCAACGAGTGGGGCTGGGGCAGCCCGGTCACCCTGTCGCTGCTCGTGGGTGGAATCGTTGTGCTGCTGCTCTGGGGTGTCTTCGAACTGCGCACGCGCGATCCGCTCATCGACCTGAGGGTTGCCGCCCGTCGCCCCGTGCTGCTCACCAACCTCACGTCTATCTCGGTCGGTTTCGCCTTCTTCATCACCACGGCGGCCACGCCCGTGCTGCTCGAGTCGCCCACCAGCACCGGCGTCGGACTCGGGCAGCCGCTGCTGATCGCGAGCCTGTGCCTCATGCC
>JBDUEC010000260.1:0-3161 GCA_040002655.1 Rhodoglobus sp.
ACCGGCCCGCTGCAGGGCGGCGGCACCGACACGCTCGACCGCGAACTCGAAGAGCTGCTCGTCAATGAGCAGGTCGAAGAGGGCGACCACGAGAAGTTCTCGCACTACGCGCCGAAGAACAAGATCATGGAGTCCGCGCTCACCGGCAAGCCCGTGCTCGCGCTGTGCGGCAAGCTCTGGGTGCCGACCCGTGACCCGGAGAAGTTCCCGGTGTGCCCGACCTGCAAAGAGATCTACGACGGGCTGACGAAGTAATTACGCGTAGATAGTCGGGATGACGGGTTCGCCGCGTCCGAGACTGAACGCTTCGTCGGGTAGTTCCGCGATCGCCTGCTCGTGGTGTTCGCGTGCCAGCGCCGTGCCCGCGGCCCCGAGGTAGCGCGCCTCGTTCGCCCCGTTGGTGACCAGCTGCACCAGCAGCGGCCGCTCGCCGCCCTGCGCGGTCGACGGCTCGCCCACGTAGATGGTCTCCGCCTTCGCGATCGCCGATGGGTGCAGCGAGCGAACGGGATACTTGCGCCCGCCCACGGTGGCCTTGGCCTCCGACTTCTTGCCGACGCTCACCCAGCTGCCCGCGTCATCCGTGTGTGAGACCAGTTTGTAGACGAGACCGGCGGCCGGGAAGCCCGACCCCGTGACGACGGATGTGCCGACCCCGAACGTGTTGACCGGTGCGGCCCGCAGCGCCGCGATCGTGTACTCGTCGAGGTCATTGGTGACCGTGATGCGAGTCTGTGTTGCACCGAGGGAATCCAGCTGCTTGCGCACCGCCGACACCTGCACGGGCAGGTCACCCGAGTCGATGCGCACGGCGCCCAGCTCGGTGCCAGCCACTTTCACCGCAAGGGCGACGCCCTGCTCGATGTCGTAGGTGTCGACGAGCAGGGTGGTGTCAGTTCCCATCGTGGCGACCTGAGCGCGGAACGCCTCCTCCTCGGAGTCGTGCAGCAGGGTGAAGGAGTGCGCCGCGGTTCCCCTGGTCGGGATGCCCCAGTGCCGGCCCGCCTCGAGGTTGCTTGTGGCGCCGAAGCCGACGATGAACGCCGCGCGGGCGGCGGCGACTGCGGAGTACTCGCTCGCGCGACGCGAGCCCATCTCCAGCAGGGGGCGGCCATCCGCTGCTGACACCATGCGGGCGGCGGCGCTCGCCACAGCGGAGTCGTAGTTGAGCACGCTGAGCACGAGCGTCTCGAGGATCACGGCTTCGGCGAACGTGCCCTCGACGACGAGGATGGGCGAGCCGGGAAAGTAGATGTCGCCCTCCTGGTAGCCCCAGATGTTTCCCTTGAATCGGTAGTCCGCCAGCCAGTCGAGGGTCGTCGCCCCGACCACGGAGTTCTCGCGGAGGTAGTTGAGCTCCGCGTCGTCGAAGCGGAAGTCGGCGATCGCATCGAGCAGACGACCGGTGCCAGCGACGACGCCGTAGCGTCGACCATCGGGCAGGCGGCGGGCGAACACCTCGAAAATGCAGTCGCGCCCGGCGCGGCCGGACTCCATCGCGGCATCGAGCATCGTGAGTTCGTAGCGGTCGGTCAACAGCGCGGTGCTCATGGCTCCGAGAATACCTGCGCTCACCCAAGCGCTAGTCTCGTTGGGTGAGTGAAGCGCCCATCGGAGTGTTCGACAGCGGCGTTGGCGGGCTCACTGTGGCGCGCGCCATCATCGATCAGCTGCCGCGCGAATCCATCGTCTACGTCGGTGACACCGAGCATTCCCCATACGGCCCCAAGCCCATCGCTGAGGTGCGCGGCTACGCGCTCGCCGTGATGGATGACCTGGTGGCGCAGGGCGTCAAACTCCTCGTGATCGCCTGCAACACGGCATCGGCGGCGATGCTTCGGGATGCTCGCGAGCGCTTCACCGACGGCTACGGCATCCCGGTGGTCGAGGTGATCCAACCCGCAGTGCGCGCGGCTGTACGCCAGACCCGCAACAACCGCGTCGGCGTGATCGGCACCGTCGGCACCATCAAGTCGAAGGCCTACGAAGACGCGTTCGCGGCGGCATCCGGTCTCGAACTGTTCACGCAGGCCTGCCCGCGGTTCGTGGAGTTCGTGGAGGCAGGTGTCACGAGCGGCGCCGAACTCTTCGCAGTGGCCGAGGAGTACCTGGCTCCGCTGACCTCAGCCAACATCGACACGCTCGTGCTCGGCTGCACGCACTACCCGCTCATGTCTGCGGCGATCCAGTACGTGATGGGGCCAGAGGTGAACCTGGTCTCGAGTGCGGAGGAGACCGCGTTCGACGTGTACCGCACGCTGGTGGCGCACGACCTGGAGCGTCACGCTGCGGATGCCCCCACCTACACGTTCGAGGCCACCGGCCCCGACAAAGCCGCCTTCAAACACCTCGCCTCGCGTTTTCTCGGCCCCGAGGTCGTGCGTGTGGAGAACTTCGACACGGGAGCGATCGCGCTCCCGAGACAGGAACGATGATGACCCGTCACGATGGCCGAGAGGCCAACCAACTGCGCCCCGTCACGATCGAGCGCGGCTGGAGCGAGCAGGCGGAGGGCAGCGCGCTCATTTCCTTCGGCAAGACCAAAGTGCTCTGCACCGCGAGCTTCACCAACGGCGTGCCGCGCTGGCTCACCGGCAAGGGCAAGGGCTGGGTCACGGCCGAGTACGCGATGCTGCCGCGCAGCACCAACGACCGCATGGACCGGGAGTCGGTGAAGGGTCGCATCGGAGGCCGCACCCACGAGATCTCCCGCCTCATTGGACGCTCGCTGCGCGCCGTCATCGATACCAAGGCGCTCGGCGAGAACACCATCGTGATCGACTGCGACGTGCTGCAGGCCGATGGCGGAACCCGCACCGCCGCGATCACCGGCGCCTACGTGGCGCTCGCCGACGCCGTGGAGTGGGCGCGTGGCAAGAAGTTCATTGGCCAGAACTCCAAGCCGCTCATCGACACGGTCGCAGCCGTGAGCGTCGGCATCATCGACGGCGAGCCGTTGCTCGACCTGGCTTATGTGGAAGACGTGCGCGCTGAGACCGACATGAACGTGGTCGTGACCGGCCGCGGCCTGTTCGTCGAGGTGCAGGGCACGGCAGAGGGCGCCCCGTTCGACCGCAACGAACTGAACGCGCTGCTCGACCTCGCGCTGGGCGGCACCGCCGACCTCACGAAGCTGCAGGTGGAGTCACTCGCTCGGTGAG
>JBDUEC010000261.1:0-3154 GCA_040002655.1 Rhodoglobus sp.
CGATGGCGGCGTCGACGCGTGCGATCGCACCCGCGGTGTCGAGGTCGGCCGCGATGGCGGCGCGGATCGCGTCGACGGTGGTGGTCTCGAGACCGTCGCTGCGCTCCGCCTCGACCAGCGCAGCCTCGACCAGCGACGCAGCCCACTCGATCCAGCGCCTCAGTCGCGTCGTGGCGGCATCCAGTAGTTCGGCGGTCCACTCCCAGTCCGAGCGGTAGTGCTGCCCGAGGATCGCCAGCCGGATCGCGCGCGGGTCAACCCCCGACCCAACGAGGTCGGACACCAGCACGAGGTTGCCGAGCGACTTGCTCATCTTCTCGCCCTGGAAGGCGACGAGGCCGGCGTGTGAATACAGCTCTGCCAACGGCACGCCAGAGAGGGCCGCAGTGTGACCTGCGCTGAACTCGTGGTGCGGGAAGATCAGGTCACGACCACCGCCCTTGACGGTCACCGGGATGTCGAGGAACTGCTGCGCGATCACGGAGCACTCGATGTGCCAGCCCGGTCGACCCGCACCCAACGACGTCTGCCAGGATGGTTCGCCGTGCCGGGCAGCGCGCCAGAGCAGCGGATCGAGAGCGTCGCGTTTGCCGACGCGGTCGGGGTCTCCCCCGCGCTCAGCGGAGAGAGCGAGCATCGTGTGCCGGTCGAGGTGGCTCTCGTCGCCGAGGCGCCACGGTGCAATGGTGGATGCCGTGGCGCTGTCGAAGTAGATGTCCGAGTCAACGCGGTACGCGACGTCCATTTCCAGAAGCGCCTCGACAGCGGCCGCGATCGGGTCGATCATCTCGGTGACGGCGATGTACTCGTCGGGCGGGATGACGCCGAGGGCCTCCATATCGCTGCGGAACAGGTCGGTTTGCTGTTGCGCCAGGTCGCGCCAATCGATACCGTCCCTCGTTGCGCGCTCGAGGAGCGGATCGTCGACGTCGGTCGAATTCTGCACATAATGCACGTCGTAGCCGCCGTCGAGCCACAGCCGGATCAGTGTGTCGTAGGCGAGGTAGGTAGCCGCGTGACCGATGTGCGTCGCGTCGTACGGCGTGATTCCGCAGACGTAGATGCCTCCGACGGCGGCCGGGCGGGCATCCGCGATGGTGCCGCGGGCGGTGTCGAAGAGGCGCGGAACTGGAGCATGACCGGGCAGGCGGGGAACCTCGGGACGGTTCCAGGAGCGCACCAGACGATCCTACGTCGCGGTGTCGCGGCTTTCGGACGCGCCCCGCAGGCGGGCTGCACGCAGCGACAGGTAGCGCTGTTCCGGGATGCTGGCCGTCTGTCGCGCGGCCAGCAGATATGAGGTGCGGGCGCCGAGCGGGTCGCCGGCCAGTTCGAGCAGGTGAGCTCGCACCGACTCGAGGCGGTGGGTCTGGGCCATCCGCTCGTCGGCATCGAGGGTGCCGAGCAGCGCGAGCCCGGCGAGGGGGCCGTGCACCCTGGCAACGGCGACGGCCCGGTTGAGGGTGACGATCGGGCTGGGGGCGACCCGTTCGAGCACCTCGTAGAGCGCCAGTATCTGGGGCCAGTCGGTCGTGGTGGCCGTTGCGGCCTCGTCGTGCACCGCCGCGATCGCCGCCTGGAGCTGGTACTGCCCCACCGGGCCAGTGCCCAGAGTGCGACTGATGATCGCAGTGCCGTCAGCGATCTGCTCCGCGCTCCAGAGCGAACGATCCTGCTCGTCGAGTGGCACGAGCGTGCCGTCCGCGAGGGTGCGCGCCGCCCGACGGGCGTCTGTGAGCACCATGAGGGCCAGCAGTCCGGCCGCTTCCTGCTCGCCCGGAACGAGGCCGACGAGCATCCGGGTCAGGCGGATGGCTTCCGTGGTGAGTTCGGCGCGCTGGAACTCCGCGCCGGAAGAAGCCGCATAACCCTCGTTGAACACGAGGTAGAGAACCTGCAGCACCACCCGGAGCCGCTCGCTTCGCTCGGCGTTCGGTGGCAACTCGAATTGCGCTCCGGCCGCGCGAATCGACTGCTTCGCGCGGCTGATCCGCTGCGCCATCGTCGCCTCCGGCACCAGGAATGCACTCGCGATCTCTGCAGTAGTGAGGCCGCCGACCGCGCGCAGGGTCAGCGCGAGCTGGGAGGGCGCGGAGAGGGCGGGATGGCAGCACAGGAAGAGCAGGGTGAGCGTGTCGTCCTCGTCGATCGTCGGTCCAGTGCCGACGTCCGATGCGGCCACGGACTCCTCGCGGCGACGTCGTGCGCTCTCACTCCGCCACTCGTCAACCAGGCGACGGGATGCCACGGTGACGAGCCAGGCCAGCGGGCTGTCGGGCATCCCCTCGTTCGGCCACGACGCCGAGGCCGCGATGAGTGCCTCCTGCACCGCGTCCTCGCACGCATCGAACTGGCCGTGACGGCGGACCAGCACTCCGAGAGCCCGCGGCGCGAGTTCCCGGAGTGTCTGGCTGACTTCAGTCATTCGACCGGCGGAGCCTCGCCGAGCGGGCGGATCTCGACCACCTGGGAGTACTTCGCGATCGACGCGGAGAGTTCGATCAGGCGTTCGTCGCTCTCGACGTCGACGATCCAGAAGCCGATCAGGGATTCCTTGGACTCGGCGAACGGACCGTCGGTGACTACGCCATCCGCGTGCACCAGCCGGGCTGTGCCGCCGTCGGCGAGGCCGGCGTTGAACACCATCTCGCCGCGCTCGCGCAGGTCGTCGTCGAGGTTCGTCATGAATCCGATCATTTCGCGGATCCAGTCCTCTGAGGCGGTCTGTGCCATGCCCTCTGCGCTGCCGAACATCATGATCATGTATTTCACGCCCACACTCCTTCGTCGGGACTCCCGGCCGGGAGTCTCTCGGTAGTGAGTCGGAGCCGGATCACTGCGCTCGACATCCCTGCAGAAAAAACTAGCTGAGAACGCCCATCGACAGCAGCACGATGAGCGCGCCGCCGAGCAGCACGCGGTAGATCACGAACGGAAGGAACGATCGCTTCGAGATGTAGCTCATGAAGAAGGCGATCACGGCGAAGCCCACGACGCCGGCGATCAGGGTCGCCACGGCGATCTGCGCAGGGTCGAACAGCTCGGGTGTGCAGCCCTTCGCTGCAGCCACGCACGGGTCCTTGATGCTCTTGTAGACCTGGAACAGGCCGCTGCCGAAGACTGCCGGAATCGCCAGCAGGAACGAGTAGCGCGC
>JBDUEC010000262.1:0-3150 GCA_040002655.1 Rhodoglobus sp.
GGGACATCCAGCAGAAGGGTGCCCGCGGAGCCGCGCAGCACTACGACCTGATGACGCTCGACCGCATCAAGAACGTGCCCGTGGCCGATCTGGCGGACGACAACGCGACCCTGCTGCTCTGGGTTACCAACGGGGCACTTCCGGCCGGCCTTGAAGTGATGAAGGCGTGGGGCTTCGAGTACAAGACCAACGCGGCCTGGGACAAGTACTACATGGGGCTCGGCCTCTACTTCCGCGGCTCCCACGAGCTGCTCCTCCACGGCACCCGCGGGAAGGCACCGTTCAAGTTCCGCGGGCAGCGCTCGACGCTGCAGTTCCCGAGGCAGGAGCACTCGCGCAAGCCCGAGGAAATGATCCCCCTCATCGAACGCGTCCTCGACGGCCCCTACCTAGAGCTCTTCGCACGGCAGCGCCCGAACAGCCACCGCGACTGGAGCGTCTGGGGCAACGAGATCGAATCCGACATCGTCATTCCCGGCTACCCCGTACCGAGCGACTTCGCCCTCACCGGAGAACAGGAGCGATGACCGATGGCCGACAAAGAACCCACCCCGAAGGGCCTCGCCCAACGCTTCTTCGACCTCTGCCTGCTGCTGCTCGGAGGCGTCATCGCGCTCTGGGTCGCGCTGCCGTTCTTGGCTCAGTTCTGGGGCTGGATCGTCCTCATCGTCGTGCTCGTCGCCGCTATCTGGGCGCTGGTCGCAATCATGCGAGCCAGACGGAACAGGTGGTGAGAAGCATGAGCATGTTCACCCCCGTCAAAGCGTTGCGGAATCGACAACAACTCTTGACAACTCGACCCTGTGAGTTCATAACAGGCCCCCCGTACGCGGGAACGTCAGTCCGACCACTCCAGACCCAGCGAAAGGAACGTCGCCAGGAGCAAATCCGAAAGGAGGTTGCACAGTCATGAGTAGAACTAATCGCCGCTACAGGAAGCGCGAAGGCCGCAAGGTCTGGGTCTTCAGCGAACTGCGTGAGAGCCCAGATCAGCACTTGCTCAACGACGCGCTGATCCAGCATTCGCTTGAGCAAGCGCAGCTGGAGATCGAAGCGCGTCAGGAGCATCAGCTCATCGATCGGAGCGCAGAGGAGGTTGACTATGAAGCCTCCTCGTAACGCGAAGATCCCACCGACGTTCCTGCGCCTGCACCTGCCTTCACCCTTGGCTGCCAACAGTGTTGGTGAACTACTGGCGAGGCTTGCCCAGACGGACGCACCAATCCCACTCATCTTCGAAACACGCGCGACCGATGACGGGATCGCTTATCTCGTCGGCGTTCATCCCTTCGCCACCGAACACCTGAAGCGCCTGCTCGGGGATCTTGTACCCGGCATCCGCAGTGTGGTGACTCGACCCGGCGATCGGGGACGGGCGGAAGCCGGTGGCCACATCGGCGCCCATCCACCCGGCTTGCCGCTCCGTGTCGACAATGCCGACGCGACCGTACGCGCGATCTACTCAGCGTTCGGTGCTCGCCGGCCCGGCGAGACAATGGTGGTGCAAGTCATCATCGGCCTGGGCCACCCGCCACGCGCCCTGCCGACGAAAGTTGCCGACCCGAGCGCGCCACTGTGGAAGTCGCTGAGCCACGGCACACAACTGGCACCCGCCGAGATGCGCTCGCGGATGAAAGCGACTGCCGAGCAACCAAACCTCGACGTGAGCATCCGTATCGGCGCGACTGCACCGACTCCCGAAAGACGCAAACGCCTCGTCAGTGAGGTCGTCGGCGCTTTAGCAACCGCACAAAGTCCAGGCGTCCGACTGCAATTCGTGCGCGAAGACATCCAGAGACTTAATGCGGCAGTCATCCCGGCGCGCTGGCCGATGCGCGTATCGCCTGCCGAACTTCTGCCGCTGATCGCATGGCCTATCGGCGAGCATGAACTTCCCGGGCTTCCAGCCCACCACCCGCGACTCGTGCCCGCACCAGCATCTCTCTCAGCCACCGAGAACGTCTTCGCCACCGCGAACGCTCCGGGCGACACTCGCCTCATCGGCATTCGGACGCCCGGACGAATGCAACACCTGGTGGTGACCGGCCCCACCGGCTCCGGCAAGTCGATGGTCTTCGCATCACTGATCGCGCAGGACATCACCGCAGGGCGACCCCTTGTGTTGGTCGACCCGAAACGCCAACTCGTTGACTTCATTTCAGAACGGGTACCGCCGGAGCTGGCCGACCGGGTCGTCATCATCGATGCCGCAGACGAGAATCCCGTCGGCTTCAATCCGCTCGATGCCGTGGGACGCAACAAGGATGTTGTCGTCGATGGGATCTTGAGCGCGTTCAAGGCCGTGTTCGAGGACGGGTGGGGACCACGCACCGAAGACCTCCTGCACGCCGGGCTGCTATCGCTGGCAACATCGGGCGAGACACGGGGCGAGCCCTACACGCTGCTCGATCTACCTCGACTGCTCACCGACACGCCGTTCCGCCGAGGAGTAATCGGAGCGATAGCCGACGATCAGACGCTCGCGTCGTTCTGGGCAGGATTCGAGGAGCTGTCGCCGGGAGCCAGGGCGCAAATCATCGCTGCGCCGATGAACAAGTTGCGCAAGTTCGTACTCCGCAAGAACCTGGCCGCCGTCCTCGGACAACCTCGCCCACGGTTCAGGCTGCGGGACGTCTTCCGCGACGGGAAGGCGGTGCTCGTGCCCCTGAACGACGCCCTGCTCGGGCCGGGTGCCGCGCAGCTTCTCGGCAGCCTCGTCGTTGCCGAGCTTTGGATGGCAACGCTGGAACGGGCAGCAGAGACCCATCCGCTGGATCGCCCTGCAGCTATCTATATCGATGAGGTGCAGCAGTTCCTGCACCTGCCGACATCTATCGCCGATGCGCTGGCCACCTCGCGTTCGTACGGTGTGAGCTGGAATCTTGCACACCAGTTCCGGGACCAACTACCCGCCCAGATGCGTGCAGCCTTCGACGCGAATGCGCGGAACAAGGTCGTGTTCGGCCTCGGACCGGACGATGCCCGCGACTTGGCCAGGATGGCACCTGGGCTGGTGGCCGAGGACTTCATGGCGTTGAAGCCGTACGACATCTACGCGAACGTCGTGGACAACGGCGCACCAGCAGGCTGGTTCTCCGCCCGCACCCTCGCCCCTACAGGCTCCCTCCATGACGGACACATCGTGCGTCA
>JBDUEC010000263.1:0-3144 GCA_040002655.1 Rhodoglobus sp.
GGGGTGGCGCTCGTCGTGAAATCCAGGTCGTTGAGCGGGCGTCCGAGGAACGCGTCGCGCACCGGTCCGCCGACGAGGGCAAGCTCGTGGCCGGCGTCCGCGAAGGCCGCCGCGAGGCGCGCAATCCGGGGGGAACCGGCGAGCTCGGACAGCCGCTGAATAGCCGAGGCGACGCTCTCCATAGTGCGTCCAGCATCCCACATTCCCCACCGGAGCCGGCGGCCCAGCAAGCTGGTGCGGACTGCGCCGGCGTGGGCCCAGCTCCTTGCCCCATGGCAGGTACCACTCAGGGGCAGCCCAATAGACTTGCGGGATGCTGGCCGAGCGATTTTCTGGGGTCGGCCCATGACGATGAAGCCGCTGGGTGCAGCGCTCGCTCTCCTCCTTGGGCTGGCTGGTACCGCGGTAACCGGCACCCAGTCCATGGCCGACACCGAGTCCGACCCCCCGATCGACGTGACGATCGTCGCCCCTCTCGTGGTGCCGGCCGGCACCACCGGCCTGATCCCCTCGGCCGACCTCGCCACCTACACCGGGCCGATCGGTGTGCTCACGCGTGAACTCGATGCGGTGATCGATCGCCCCGTTGCGATCGCGATCGATCCGATGATCATCGCTTCGATCCGCATCCTCGGCAATGCCGCGCCTGTTTCTGCGACCGACTGGTTGCAGCGCCTGGCGAGTGCGACTAACGAGACGTTCCCGCTCGCCTACGCGAACTCCGACCTGACGCTCGAGTTGGAGGCGGGCGCGTCGAGCATTCTGCAGCCGCTCGGCTTCGGCTTTGCCATCGACCCCGGCGCGTTCCAGCCGGAGGCCACCCCGAACCCCACCGAATCGCCCACGCCGACGCCGACCGCCACGCCCACTGCGGATGCCGGCCCGCCCCCGTTCCCGACCACGGAGAGCCTGCTCGCCTGGCCGTACACCGAGCCAACGCTCGCCTGGCCTGTGGAGGGCACCGTCGCCAACTCGTCGCTGGCCGGTCTCACCGCCGCCGGGTACGAGACCACGATCGTGAGCTCGGGCAACGTCGCAGCGGATGCCCCGGGCGGCAACGCGGCATCGAACGCGGGCAAGCACTCTGTGCTGATCTCCGATGACGCCGTGTCCGCCCTGCTCCGTGAGGCGGCAACGGCCCCGACCGTAGAATCCTGGGCGGATGCCGTTTCACGTCTCACCGCCGCGGTGGATGGCGCGCGGGCGGCAGCCAACGGCGGCGAACGCAGCCTGGTCATCACCCTCGATCGCGACGTGCCGCGGCTCGGATCCCGAATCTCGGAGACCATCGACGCGATCACGGCCATGACCACGGTGACCCAGGCGCCGCTGAGCACAGCGCTCGGCGCCGCGCGATCCACCGTCACGATCACCGACGCGGGGCACGCCGCCGACCAGGTCACGGCGATCACCCACGTCGTGCAGGCCGAAGTCGGCGAAGCCCAGTTCGCCACCGTGCTCGACGATCCGCTCGCCCTGACCGCCGAACGCCGCCTGCACGTGCTCGCGATGTTCGCGATGGATTGGCAGTCGAACGCGAGCGGCTGGCAGAACGCCATCGACGAGTTCGTCGCCCAGTCCACGGCACTGCGCACCTCCGTGCAGGTCGCCGAGAGCAGCACGCTCAACCTGTACACGAATCTCAAACCGATCCCGATCAACGTGAATAACACGTCGTCGTATCCGATCACCGTCTACATCACCGTGCGCCCGCGCACCGGCATCCTCAAGGTGGAGGATGACCTGGTCGAGCTCACCATCGCCGCAAACTCGCAGGGCAAGGGCGAGATCCCGGTGCAGGCGATCACCAACGGCACGGTCGTCGTCGACATCTCGCTCTCGAGCGGAACAGGCGTGCCGATCGGGCATCCGACCACCGTCGAGATCAATGTGCAGGCCAGCTGGGAGACGCCGATCACGATCGGGCTGGCCGCCCTGGTCGTGGCCTTCTTCGCCTTCGGCATCGTGCGCACAGTACTCCGGCGGCGCAAGGCCCGGCGTGAGTAGCCTCCCCGGCGAACCGGACGCCGCGCCGGGAACGGATGCCCCGTCCGGCCTCGCCCGCGCGAGCGTCCTGCTCGCGAGCGGCACGTTCGTGTCGCGCATCCTCGGTTTCGGCAGTGCGCTTGTACTTGCTTTCGCGCTCGGCACGGAAAACTCCGGCGCGAACACGTTCGCCCTGGCCAACCAGTTGCCCAACAATGTCTACGCCATCATCGCGGGAGGGCTCCTCAGTGCGGTGCTCGTGCCGCAGATCGTGCGGGCCGGCCTGCACGCGGATGGCGGCCAGACCTTCATCAACAAGCTGGTGACACTGGGTGTGGTCGTGTTCCTCGCCGTCGCCGTCCTCGCCACAGCCTGTGCACCGCTGCTCGTCGCCGCCTACGGCCAGCTCGCGCACGGACTCTCGCCGCAGGAGGCCGCCCTCGCCACGGCGTTCGCCTATTGGTGCCTGCCGCAGATCCTGTTCTACGCGCTGTACAGCCTCCTAGGCGAGGTGCTCAACGCACGCCGGGTGTTCGGCCCGTTCACCTGGGCGCCGGTGGTGAACAACGTGATCGCGATCGCCGGAATCCTGGTGTTCGCACTGATGTTCGGAGTATCGCCGGCGCACGACGGTGCTGCCAGCTGGACGCCGGCCATGATCGCCCTCATCGGCGGCAGCGCAACGCTCGGGGTGGCCGGCCAGGCGGTGATCCTGCTGGTGTTCTGGCGGCGAACCGGGCTCACCTACCGCCCGGACTTCCGCTGGCGGGGAGTGGGCCTTGGCCGCACCGGCAAGGCCGCGGCCTGGGTCTTCGGCATGATCCTGATCAACCAGCTCGCCGGGTTGATCGAGACGAACGTAACTCTCAACGCCGGCGCAGACAATCCGTCGGTGTTCGTGCTCAAGAACGCCTGGCTCATCTTCATGCTGCCGCACTCGATCGTTACAGTCTCCATCGGCACCGCGTACTTCACGCGGATGAGCGCCCACGCCCGCGACGGAGAGCTTGCATCGGTGCGCGACGACCTCGCCACCTCGCTCCGCGCCATCCTGCTCATCATCGTGTTCGCCGCGGTGGGACTCGCGGTGCTCGCCTACCCGTTCAGCGCTCTGTTCGCGAACTCCTTCGACAACGTGCAGGGCATGGGCAACGTCGT
>JBDUEC010000264.1:0-3136 GCA_040002655.1 Rhodoglobus sp.
CCTAGGTTGGAGCAATGGCAAGCGACGCGGTTGTCCTTCAGGTCCCCGGCCCATCAGGCACTCGAGACGTGCGAGTGTCGAGTCCAACGCGGGTGCTCTGGCCCGAGGTCGGCATCACCAAGCTCGACCTGGCGAAGTACTTCATCGAGGTGGGCGACGCGTTCATCACCGCGAACGGCGACCGTCCGCTGTCGCTTCAGCGGTTCGCCGAGGGCATCGACGGCGAGCAGTTTTTCTCGAAGAACCCGCCCAAGGGCGCACCGGAGTTCGTGCGAAGCGTGATGGTCACGTACCCGAGCGCTCGTTCCCACCCCCAGCTCGTGCTCGATGAGCCTGCGGCCGCGGTCTGGGCGGTGCAGATGAACACGATCGTGTTCCACCCATGGCCGTCGCGTGCGGAGAACACCGACAACCCAGACCAGCTCCGCATCGACCTCGATCCGCAGCCCGGTACCGACTTCGCCGACGCCGTGCCGGTGGCGATCGAACTGCGCGCGGTGCTCGCGGAGGCCGGGCTCAACGCCTTCGTGAAGACCTCGGGCAACCGCGGACTGCACGTGTTCGCACCGATCGAACCCACGCGCGAGTTTCTCGACGTGCGTCATGCGGTGATCGCGGCATCCCGCGAGTTGGAGCGGCGCATGCCCGACAAGGTGACGACGTCGTGGTGGAAGGAGGAGCGGGGAGAGAAGATCTTCGCCGACTTCAACCAGGCCAACCGGGATCGCACCATGGCCGGCGCGTACAGCCCGCGTCCGCTGCCCACCGCGACCGTGTCCACACCCCTCGAGTGGGACGAGCTGGGTGACGCGAACCCGCTGGACTTCACGGTGCTGACGATCCCGAAGCGACTGGAGAGCGTCGGCGACCCCTGGGCTTCGATGCACGACAAGCCGGGCAGCACCGACACGCTCATGGAGTGGTGGGAGCGCGACCTCGCCGCCGGGCTCGGCGAACTGCCTTTCCCGCCCGACTACCCGAAGATGCCGGGCGAGCCGCCCCGGGTGCAGCCGTCGCGCGCCAAGAAGACCGAAACAGACGCCTAAATGAGCACGTCGGCCAAGTCGTATGCGAGCGGCTTCTCCAGCTGCTCGAAGGTGCATGAGCGCGCGTCGCGATCGGGGCGCCAGCGGTCGAACTGCACAGAGTGGCGAAACCGCGAGCCCTCCATCTGGTCGTAGCGCACCTCGATGACCCGCTCGGGCCGCAGCCGCACGAACGAGACGTCCTTGTTGGCCGAGAAGCGGCTGCGCTCGGTGGCGCCCTTCACCACATCGCCCGCCTCATCGGTGACGACCAGCGGCGCGAGCTCGTCTACTAGGGCCAGGCGGCGGGCATCCGAGAAAGCGGATGCTCCGCCCACGTTGCGCAAGGTCCCGTCCGCCTCATACAGACCGAGCAGTAGAGAACCCACGCCGGCGCCGCTCTTGTGCACCCGGTAACCGAGCAGCACGACATCCGCTGTTCTCGCGTGCTTGGACTTCAGCATCGTGCGCTTGCCGGGCGCGTAGGGGGCCGTCAGCGGCTTGGAGACCACGCCGTCGAGGCCTGCGCCCTCGAACTCCACCAGCCAGCGCCGGGCGAGCTCGGTGTCGCGGGTGAGCTGGGTCAGGTGCAGCGGTTCGGTGCGCGCTGCCAGGAACTTCTCGAGGGCGGCCCTGCGCTTCTCGAAGGGCTCGGCAAGCAGGGAGTCGGTGCCGAGTGCGAGGAGGTCGAACGCCACGAAGGAGGCCGGTGTCTCGACCGCGAGCTTCGCGATGCGACTCTCGGCCGGGTGGATGCGCTGCGAGAGCGCTTCCCAGTCGAGCCGCTCCGTGCCCGCCGCCCCGGTGCGCACCACGATCTCGCCGTCGAGAACACACGGGCTCGTGAGCTGGGCGGTGAGGGCCGCGACCAGCTCGGGGAAGTAACGGGTGAGCGGCTTCGAGCCGCGGCTGCCGATCTCCAGCTCCACGCCATCGAAGGAGACGATCGCTCGGAACCCGTCCCACTTCGGCTCGTAGCCCAGACCGCCGTCAACGCTGTCCTGGTCGGGCACGGTCGCGACGGCCTTGGCGAGCATCGGCTCGACCGGGAATCCGGCTGGTAGCTGCATGCCTTCGATGATCCTCCTTTCCGCCTAAACTCGCACCGTGACCGAGGAGCCCGCGACCGAGCAGCCCGCCACCCGCCTCCGGCTCGACATCTCCTACGACGGAACCGACTTCGGTGGCTGGGCGAAGCAGCCGGGCATCCGCACCGTGCAGGGCGAGTTGGATGCCGCGCTCGCGACGGTGCTCGGCCGCTACGGCGAGCCGCCCACCATCACCGTGGCCGGGCGAACCGACGCGGGTGTGCACGCAACGGGCCAGGTCGCCCACATCGACCTCACCCCCACCCAGTTCGCGAGCCTTGTCTCCGGCAACCGGGGCAAGGTGGACGGCGTGACGGATGGTCCCGCCGGCCTCGCCCGCAGTATCAACGGCATCGCGGGCACCAGCGGCGACCTCTACGTCTCGCGCGCATCGGTGGCGCCGCCCGGCTTCGACGCTCGCTTCGCGCCGGTGTGGCGCCGCTACGAGTACCGCATCGCGGACGCAGTCGCGCAGCGCAACCCGCTCACGCGCAACCACACGGTCTGGTACCCCGCAGCTCTCGACCCCGCCACAATGAACGACGCCGCGCATGAACTGCTCGGCCTGCACGACTGGGCGGCGTACTGCCGCCCGCGCGCGGGCGCCACCACCATCCGCACCCTGCAGGAGTTCTCCTGGCAGCGGGGCGAGAACGGGGTGCTCACAGCGACGCTGCGCGCAGACGCGTTCTGCCACAGCATGGTCCGGGCTCTGGTGGGTGCCGCCGTCTCGGTGGGGGAGCGCAAGCTGGAGGCGCAGCGGCTGGTGGGCATCCGCGATGAGGCGACCAGGACCAGCGAGTTCAAGGTGATGCCGGCCAAGGGGCTCACCCTCGTGGAGGTCGGCTATCCGCCCGCCGACGAGTTGGCAGCGCGCGTCGAGCAGACGCGCGCCCGACGGGAGACCCTCGCCGACTAGCGCACCGGGAGCGGCGCGTTTGACCGGCTCGCCGAGAATGGGCTAATCTTGACCCTTGGTGTCCGCGGCCCCGTGCCCGGCACCCGATCATGAGCCCTCCAGTG
>JBDUEC010000265.1:0-3121 GCA_040002655.1 Rhodoglobus sp.
AACGCGAGCTTCTGTCCAGCACTCTTCACCGGATGGGACTCGAACGGCACGTCGTAGAACTCGGCCAGCCCAGCCAGGTCGGGGTGGTTGCTCATCACCAACGGGATGTCCACCGTGAGCTGGCCGGCACGCTGGCGGTAGAGCAGGTCGTTGAGGCAGTGCCCCGCCGTGGACACCAGTACCAGGGTGCGCAGGGGGCGACCGACGATGTCGAGCTGCCACGTCATCCGGTACTTCTTGGTCACCGGCGCCAGTGCCGCCTCGAACTCGGCGCGCTCGGCGTTCGACTGCACCTGCAAGCGCATGAAGAACCGACCCGTGTCGTCGCTCGAGAACTGCTGGGACTCGGTGATGTTGCCCCTGGCCTCGACGATCGCGCCCGTGATCGCGTGCACGATCCCGGGCCGGTCGTCGCAGACCAGCGTCAGGATCCAGTGGGTCGGGGCGGATGTCACGCTCCAAGGGTATGGCCTCACTCGCGGTACGCTGGAACCGATGCCGCAGCAACCGCGGTATCCCGCACGCGGCGTAGCGCACCAACGCCACCGAACGGATCCGCTCTCATGAGCACCCCAGACCTCACCAAGCCATTTCCCTGGGTCGGCCTCCTCACGATCGCCGCCCTCATCTTCACGACAGTGACCAGCGAATTCCTTCCCACCGGGCTCCTGCCGGACATCGCGAAGGAGCTCCGGGTCTCGATCTCCCAGGTTGGCTTGCTGATCACCCTGTTCGCGGCCACCGTCGTGATCAGCACAGCGCCGCTGACCGCGCTCACCCGTCGCTACTCGCGCAAGTCACTGGTGCTCGTGGTGCTCGTGGTCTTCATCCTGGCGAACGTGCTCGCGGCGCTCGCCCCCACCTACACCGTGCTCGCGATCGCGCGTGTGATCGGTGGACTCGCCCACGGCCTGTTCTGGGCGGTGGTGGGGGCCTACACGGCGCACCTGGTGCCGAAGGAACAGTTGGGCCGCGCGGTCGCCATCACCTCGGCCGGCGGCACGGCCGCCTTCATCCTCGGAGTGCCGGTCGGCACAGCGCTCGGGCACGTCGTCGGCTGGCGCGTGGCGTTCCTCGTGATCGCCGGCATCATCCTGGTGCTCGGCCTTCTCGCGGTGAAATTGCTACCGCCGGTGCAGCACATCGAAACTCTCAGGACCGGGGAGATCCCGCTTCCACTGCGCAAGGACCGCAGCATCCCCGGGGTGATCCTGGTCTGCGTCGTCGTGGTCCTGATGATGCTCGCCCACAACATCTTCTACACCTACATCGTTCCGTTCCTCACCGACCAGACCGGAATCGATCGGGGCGCGGTCGCCGGGCTGCTGTTCCTCTACGGCGGTGCCGGCGCCATCGGCCTGGTGTTGGCCGGGGTGTTCGCGGATCGGTTCCCACGTTTCGGCCTGGCGTCGGCGATCGTCGTGGTCGCGCTCTCGGTGCTCGCGGTCGGGGTGTTCCGCGTGAACCCGTGGGTGGTCATCCCGATGATGGTGGCCTGGAGCATCGGTTTCGGCGGCGCCCCGGCGATGCTGCAGACCCGTCTGCTGCACACCGCGTCGCTACGCATGCGGGACGTGTCGGCCGCCTTCCTCACCACGTCGTTCAACATCGGCATCGGCGGTGGCGCGCTGATCGGCGGCATCCTGATCGACCGGGTGGGCATCGTGGCGCTGCCGTTCGTGGATGTCGCGATCACGGTGCTCGCGATCCTGGTGTTGCTGTTCGGCGACCTGTGGTTGCGCCGTCGGGCCACGCGCTTGGCTTAGCGCCAGTCCACCCCGGCGGCGCGCTCGTAGCGGATGCCCACCCCATCCAGGTACGCCCCGAACGCCGCGAGACGCGGAGCGAACTCCGCCCACGACCGGCCCTCCCGTGGGGACCAGGCGATCTCGGCCACGCTCGCGATACGCGGGAACGCCATCGACTCCAGGTCATCGACGGTCACGATGGTCTCGGTCCAGATCGGGGCCTCAACGCCGAGCAGCTGGTCGTCTCCGACCCCGGGCAGGATGTCGGCCGGGTCCCAGCCGTATGACTCCTCCACGCTGGTTGGCCCGTTCGCCCAGACCAGGCCAAGCGGGCTGAGCGGGTCGTACTTCATGTCCAGGTAGGCGACATCCGCCGGCGCCATGATGAGCTGCCCGCCCTGCTGCAGGAACGAGAGGGAGGGGGCCGTGGCATCCGCTTGCGGGGTCGTGTAGCTCCAGTACTCGCCGATGGTGCCCTGCGGCAACTCGCTGCTGCGTCCCATCTCGTGCCAGCCGATCACGGTCTTGCCGTGTGCGGCCACGATGGCAGATGCCCGGTTGACGAAGGTGAGGAAGTCGGCCTCCGGTGTCGAGTTCGATTCGTCCCCGCCGATGTGGATCCACGGCCCCGGCGTCAGCTCGACCAGCTCGCCGATCACGTCATCGAAGAACGCGTAGGTCTGCTCCTTGCCGATGCAGAGCGACGAGAAACCGACCTCGATGCCCTCGTACGGCGCCGGGGCCTCGTCGCCGTCGCAGGTCAACTCTGGGTAACTGGCGAGCACCGCATTGGTGTGGCCGGGCACGTCGATTTCCGGCACGACGGTGATGTAGCGGGATGCCGCGTACGCCACGATCTCGCGGTAGTCGTCTTTCGTGTAGTACCCACCACCACCGCCGTTGACCTGGGTCGAGGCGCCGATCTCCGTGAGCTTTGGCCAGCCGTCGATCGCGATGCGCCAGCCCTGGTCGTCAGTGAGGTGCAGGTGCAGCGCGTTCAGCTTGAGCAGCGCGAGGTCGTCGATGTACTTCTTCACGGCGTCCACCGGGAAGAAGTGCCTGGCTACGTCGAGCATTGCGCCGCGATAGGCGAAGCGTGGGGCGTCGCTGATCGTGGTGGCCGCGACCGTGGTGCCGGCCGCTACCAGCTGGCGCAGAGTCTGCACCCCGGCGAACAGGCCCGGTGCGTCATTCGCCGCGATGCGGATGCCGTCGGACGTGACCGCGAGATCGTAGCCACCGGTCGGGTGCCCGGGTTCGATCACCAGGGCAAGGTCGCCGGGGTGTGATGCCGTTGGAAGGGCGATCGGCAGCGGAAACCCGGTCTCCGGCCGCAGCACCTCGCCGAGGTACTCGGCCACCGGAAGAGCGTC
>JBDUEC010000266.1:0-3109 GCA_040002655.1 Rhodoglobus sp.
GCAGGAGCCGCCGGGCCGCTCGTCGGCGATCTCATTGACGCCGCGCACGTGCACGGTGCGGGAGGACTCGGCTCCGTCGTCCTGCCTACCGCCACCCTGCCGGTCGATCCGCGGTCGGCCGCGGACTTCATCATCGAGTCCCTGAAGGCGCTGCCCGGCGCGATTCACCTGGTCGCGACGGGGCCGCTCACCAATATCGCCCTCGCCCTGCAGAAGGAGCCGGCGATTGCCCGCTGGGCGAAGTCGTTCACGATCATGGGTGGGTCGTACACCCGGGGAAACGCCACAGTCGCCGCCGAGTACAACATCTACGCGGACCCTGAGGCGGCCAGGATCGTGTTCGACGCCGACTGGCAGGTGACGATGATCGGCCTCGACCTGACCCTGCAGGCGCAGGCGAACTCGATCGTTGTCGACCGGCTGAAGCAGCTCGGCAAACTCGCCGATGACCTGATCGTGCCGCTGGCCACGTTCTACTTCAACCCGAAGATGCCCGATTGGGATGGCCAGGCCGTGCACGACGTCTGCGCTGTGGCCTACGTGGCGCGCCCAGACCTGTTCACCGTTCAGCCGGCCCGGGTGGATATCGAGACCACGGGTGAATTCACCAGGGGCATGACGGTCGTCGACTTCGACCCGCCGATCCCGAACGCAATGGTCGCCACCAAGCTGGATGTGAACGGCTTCTGGGCCTACGTCGAGAGCGAATACGCGAAGATCGCGGCTGAGCACACTAGCTGAGTGCGCTCCAGTCGCCGAGCGACCGTTTCAGGGCCCCGACCAGCTTTGCGAAGCTGCGGTCGACATCCTGCGGAAGCCCGAAGCCACCCGCGGCCTCGAGGGCCACAAAGCCGTGCAGTGCAGAGCGGAAGGCGCGCGTAGCGTCGATGGCGTCGTCCCCGCTGAGTCCGTAGCCGGCCAGCGCGTCGAAGACGACCCGCACGGCGCGCTCGCTGGCAGCGCGGGATGCGGCGTCATCCGCTTTCGGGGCAGCAAGAGTGGCCTCGTACCGCCCAGGGTGCGCCCGCGCCCACGCCCGGTAGGCGCCGGCCAGCGCGTCGACGGCCGCGCCGCTTGACACCCCCACAGCGGACCGGGCCATGGCATCCCCGAGCTCGGCCTTGGCACGCGCCTCGATGAGCGAGTGCAGCGCGTCCAGGCCGTTCACGTGCTTGTAGAGGCTCGGCACACGCACGTCGAGGCGGGCCGCGATCGCCGCAAGGCTGACGCCTGCCAGGCCCACCTCGTCGGCGAGGGCCTCGGCCTCCTCCACGACCCGCGTGGTGGTGAGCCCCGCCCTAGGCATGCTTCGCAACGCGCGACAGGAAGCCGATGAGTGCCGGTGCCACCACATCGGGGCGCTGGGACTGCGGGTAGTGTGCGGCGTCGGCCACCATCAGCACTTCGCCGCCGAGCTGCTCGACGATCCAGTTCGCCTCGTCGGCGGGGGAGGGGAAGTCGGGGTCCAGCTCGCCCATGATCACGAGTACCTCGGTGTGCACGTTCGGCAGCTGTGCCTCCGCGTCATCGTGGCTGGTGTGCAGGGTGCGAGACGTCGACCGGCGGTAACCCGGTCGCTTCGCCGCCGCGATGATCGCTGCAGAGTACTCCGCGAAGTCGGCCGGACGGTGCCCCTTGTTGAGGCTGGGGTAGTAGCCCTTCCAGGTGGCGGCCGCCAGCGCCGGGGTCGTCGCAATGCTCATGACGGCCTTCAGCAGGCCGTTCACCCTGCCGTTGCGCACGAAGGGTCCGATCAGGGCGAGGCCGGAGACCAGTTCGGGACGCGCGGCCGCAACGAGCACACCGATCGCGGCACCCATGGAGTTGCCCACGATCACCGCCGGTCCGCCGAGGTGCTCGATGAGTGCCTCGATGTCGCCAGCATTCGCCGCGTTGTCGTAGGAGTCGAAGGTGGCGTCACTGTCGCCGTGCCCGCGCAGGTCGGTGACCGCGACGCGGTAGCCGGCATCCACCAGCGCGGGAACGATGTGGCGGTAGCTCGATCGCAGGTCAAGCATGCCGGGAATGCAGACCACGAGTGGGCCGTCGCCGGAGATGTCGTAGGCGATCGATCCGCCGTCGCGCTGGAGAGTCTGTGTGGTTGAAGTAGCCATAGCCCAAAAGCTAATGGTATTAGCCTTGGATGTCAAGCAGGCTACGGTTGACACATGGCTGCGCTCCTCGACCTCGCTCCGCAGCCGTGGAATCCGGATGCGGCGTACGAGGCCTTCGAGAGCTGGGCAGAGGGCCGCGGGCTGGCCCTCTATCCCGCCCAGTCCGAGGCACTGATCGAGATCGTCAGCGGCGCGAACGTGATCCTCTCCACGCCCACCGGAACCGGAAAATCCCTGGTCGCGATCGGGGCGCACTTCGCGGCCCTCGCGCAGGGCAAGCGCACCTTCTACACCGCGCCGATCAAGGCGCTGGTGTCGGAGAAGTTCTTCGCGCTTGTGGACATCTTCGGCGCCGAGAACGTCGGCATGGTCACCGGCGATTCCTCCGTGAATGCGGATGCCCCGATCATCTGCTGCACCGCCGAGATTCTCGCCAACATGGCCCTGCGCCGCGGGGCCGACGCCGAGGTCGACCAGGTCGTGATGGACGAGTTCCACTTCTACGCGGATCCGGAGCGCGGCTGGGCCTGGCAGGTGCCGTTGCTCACGCTGCCGAAGGTGCAGTTCATCCTGATGTCGGCGACCCTCGGCGACATGAAGCCGATCGCGGATGACCTGTCGCGTCGCACCGCACGCGAAACCAGCCTGATCACCGGCGTCGACCGGCCGGTGCCGCTGCACTACTCCTACGCGACCACGCCGGTGCACGAAACCGTTGAGGACCTGCTGCAGACCGGCCAATCGCCGATCTACATCGTCCACTTCTCCCAGCTCGCGGCACTCGAGCGTGCCCAGGCGATGACCAGCGTGAAGGTGATCAGCCGGGAGCAGCGGGACGAGATCGCCGACGCGATTGGAGCGTTCCGCTTCACGACCGTCTTCGGGCAGACACTCAGCCGGCTCATCCGCTCTGGCATCGGGGTTCACCACGCCGGGATGCTGCCCAAGTACCGCAGGCTCGTGGAGCAACTCGCCCAGCGGGGTTTGCTGCGCGT
>JBDUEC010000267.1:0-3092 GCA_040002655.1 Rhodoglobus sp.
AGGATCGTGCCGCCCTGCTTGGCGATGCCCTGGATGTCTTTGCGCTCGAGCGGAACGATGTCGCCGTCGACGACTCCGCGCCAGCCGTCCTTGAAGCCCACGAACTGCTTCTCGTAGACCTGGGTGCCCTTGAGCACGATGCCGCGGATCACCGCGTTGAGACCGGGGCAGTCGCCGCCGCTCGTGAGGATGCCGATACTCATGAGTCCATTGTGGTGCATCCCCGGGAACGCTTCCGTCGGCCCCTCGTGCCGCAGCGGTCTGAGCGATATAGTCGCCTCACCCCGTGGTTGGGCGGGACCGAACACCAGGAGGCATCATGACCGAGCTCAACGGAACGCCCGCACCGCCACCCTCGTCAGCGCCGCCCGTCGCTCCGCCTCCCAACTACGCTGCAGCGGCCGCGCCGGTTCCCGGGCACACCCTGTCGATCGTCGGCTTGATCCTGGCCTTCATCTCGCCGATCATCGGCCTGGTTCTCAGCATCGTCGCCAAGGTGCAGGCGAAGAACGCGGGGGTCAAGAACCCGCTGGCAACCGCGGGCATCATCGTCAGCATCATCATGACGATCATCGCGATCATCATCGTGATTGTGGCGGTCAGTTTGATCTTCAGCCAGTGCGCGGCGCTCGGCCCGGGCGTGCACGTGATCAGCGGGGTCACGTACACCTGCGGCTGATTGCCGCGCTGGCTTCGAGAGGAGACAACCGATGACGATCCTCAACGGGGAGCCGATCGATCCGCCACCGGGCACCCGGCCGGTGGTGACGCCCGGTGTCACGACATCCGCTTTGTCAGCGACACCGGCGTCCACAGAAGACGACGGCGTGGGCATGATCCTCGGCATCACGGCGCTGTTCCTGGGGTTCGTCTTCCCGCTGGCCGGATTCGTGGTCGGCATCGTGGCTCTGTCCCGCGCCAGGAAGGCGGGCCACAAGAATCCGATGGCGCTCGCCGGACTGATCCTCGGCCTGGTGCTGACCGTGCTCATCGTCGTGCTGGTCGTGGTCGGAATCGTCTGGGGCGTCGGACTGTTCAGCGCGATCTTCAACGTCTGCCAACAGCTCGGCAACGGCACTCACCAGTACAACGGGGTGACCTACAACTGCAACGTGTGATGCGCGCAGTGCACGGCTGATTCCGCGCAGTTCTCGCAGATCACCAGCTGCTCGCGGCAGGAGAGGTCGTCGCAGTTCTGCATGCGGCTGGTGGGTGAGTCGCAGTCGCGGCAGTGTGCGATCACCTGGGCGTCCGGACTGAACTCGACGGACATCCGCTGGTCGAAGACGTAGAGCGAGCCCTGCCAGAGACCGGTGTCGCCGAAGGTCTCCCCGTACTTCGCGATGCCCCCGTCGAGTTGGTAGACCTCGGTGAACCCCCGGTTGACCATCAGGCTGGAGAGCACTTCGCAGCGGATGCCGCCGGTGCAGTACGTGACCACCGGCTGGTCCTTGAGGTGGTCGTACTTGCCGCTGTCGAGCTCGGCCACGAAGTCTCGGGTGTTGGCGACCGACGGCACCACGGCATCCGTGAACCGTCCGATCTCCGCCTCGAACGCGTTGCGTCCGTCGAAGAAGGTGACGTTCTTCTCGGCGACCAGCGAGTGCAGCTCCTCGGGCTGCAGCTTCGTGCCGCCACCGATCACGCCGTTCTCGTCGACGCGCAGCTCTCCGGGTGCGCCGAAACTCACCAGCTCGTCGCGCACCCGCACACTCAGCCGTGGGAAGTCGTCGCCCTGCCCCTCACTCCACTTGAAGTCGATGTTCGCGAACGGCGCGTACTCCCGCGTCTTGCGCACGTACTTCTTCACGGACTTCAGTTCGCCGCCGACGGTTCCGTTGATGCCGTCCTTCGAGAGGATGATGCGCCCACCGAGCCCGAGGGACTCGCAGAGGTCGCGCTGCCAGAGCCGCACGGCCTCCGGATCGGCCAGTGGCGTGAAGATGTAGAACAGCAGGATCTTCGGAACGGCCACCTGAAGAGTCTAGGTCGGCGCGGCGACGTATCCTGTGGAGCAATGGATGCCGTGCTGAAGGACGCACCGCTGCGCACCTCGTATGCGCCGCGGCAGCGCGTCAGCGTCGGTGCGACCCTGCGACCTCTCATGCGCGGCACGCACGACCCGACCTTCCGCACAGACGGCACCGGCATCTGGCGCACACTTCGCACCCCGCTCGGCCCCGCGACCATGCACATCACGACCCGTGACAGCACGGTCGAGGTCACGGCCTGGGGCCCTGGCGCGGAGTGGGCGATCGCGGGCGTTCCCGAGCTGCTCGGCTCCGGCGATGACTGGAGCGAGCTGGATGTCTCCGGCAACCCGTTCCTCGCGGACTCGCTGCGCCGGCATCCGGGGCTCCGTCTGCTGCGCACGCGCCAGGTCTTCGAGATGTTGCTCGCCGCGGTGCTGGAGCAGAAGGTCACCGGAAAGGAAGCCCGCCAGGCGTGGCGCTACCTGCTCGCCAAATACGGCGAGATTCCGCCCGGCCCGGCGCCGGCCGGGATGAGGGTGTTCCCCGCGGTGGAGGTCTGGCGGCGGGTGCCGTCCTGGGAGTGGCACAAGGCCGGGGTCGGACCGCAGCGGTCAGACACGGTCATGCGCGCGGCATCGGTCGCGGCATCCCTTGAGCGCACACTCGATGACGGACGCGGCGGCGTCGTCGTCGCCGCCAAGCTGCGCTCGATCCTGGGCGTCGGCGTCTGGACGGCGGCCGAGACCACCCAGCGCGCGCACGGCGATCCGGACTCCCCGAGCGTCGGCGACTACCACCTGCCCGCCCTCGTGGGCCTCGCCCTGATCGGCCAGCGCGTCGACGACGACGGGATGCTCGAGCTGCTGGCCCCGTGGGCCGGCCACCGCCAGCGCATCATGCGCCTCATCGAGGTGAGCGGATTCACCAAGCCGCGCCTCGGTCCGCGCATGACGGTGCAGGACCACCGCGGGCACTAGGCCGCTGCCGGGCTCAGTCGTCGGCGGGCTGACGCACGGCCACCAGTTCGACCTCGACGAGCATCGCCGCGTCGAGGAACGGCAGCACGTGCAGCAGTGACAGCGCTGGGCGGATGTCGCCGAAGATTTCGCCGTGGGCGCG
>JBDUEC010000268.1:0-3087 GCA_040002655.1 Rhodoglobus sp.
CCGCCGCGTTTCGCACTGGTGAGCACCGGGGTCGGATCGGTGGTGGCCAACCTGTTCGGCGGGCACGCCATCAACCTCGGCGCGATCACCGCCGCGATCATGGCCGGCCCGGAGGCCGGTGCCGACAAGTCCAGGCGGTGGATAGCCACGCTGACCAACGGCACGCTCTACCTGGTCCTCGCCCTCGGCGCCGGGGTTGCCAGCGCCCTCGTGGCCGCGGCCCCCACCGTGCTCATTACGGCGGTCGCGGGGCTCGCCGTGCTCGGCGCGCTGGTGACGAGCGTCGTCAACGCGCTCGAGGATCCGCGCCACCGCATCACCGCGATCGTGACCTTCCTGGTCGTGGCATCCGGGATCGTCGTGCTCGGCATCGGCTCGCCATTCTGGGGGTTGCTCGCCGGCGGGATCGTAATGGCATGGTTGGGCTGGACCCGGCGAGACCGCCGATCGGACGGACTCGCCGACTGACCCTGTGAGATGGATTCACCATCTGCTAGTTTGGATCGACCCCCGACCACGAGCCGAAGGTATTTCCATGCGCTATCAACCCATCGCCGCGACTGCACTCGCGCTTGTTCTCGTTGGCGCTGGCGCCATTTCGGCCAGCGCGGTGGACTGGGATGGCGGTGGCGGCGCTGCCACCGGCTGGAGCACCAACACGAACTGGAGCACGGATGCCGCGATCCCGGCGAACTCCGCGCTGAACTTCGCAACCGGCGGCACGACTTCGGCCTTCGACCTCGGCGCGGGCTTCTTGGTCGGCTCGCTCACCTTCGGCGCCCCCAACCCCTTCAGCATCACTGCGCAGACTCCCGGAGTCGGGTTCGCGCTGACCGGCGACCTAACGACCACCGCGTTGGGTCAGTCCTACTACCTCGACGTGCCAGTAAACGTCACCCCGGCCACGAGCACCTGGAACATCGGTGGCACAGACCAGCTCAACGTCACCGAGCCGGTGACTATCAACCCGGGCAGCACCGTCGACTTCCTCGTGCAGACCAACGCGCTCCTCTCGGTCGCAACGGGTAGCCCCGTGAACGGTGGAACGGCGACCAAATCGGGCGGCGGAACACTCTTCTTCCTCGGCGGCGGAACCCTCGGCGGGATGACGATCGCCAACGGTGTGGTCTTCTCCGGCAGCGTGATGAGCGACATGGATGTGGTGGGCAACGGCGGCTACCTGTCCGGTGGCGCACTGAGCAACACTCTGTGCAACCAGCAGCAGGTCGGTGGCGTCAACCTCGTGTCCGGGATCATCTCGCCCGGGGCCGGTTCCGTGTACGGCGACGACACCGGCTACATGTGCCTGAGCGGAAGCTTCGACGGCAACGCCAATTCGCTGTACGAGGCGGAGGTGGACGGCACGACCTCCGACACGATCGCTTCGAAGGGCACGTTCGACGCGAACTCCACGATTCTTCACGTGATCACCCTCACCGCACCCGCGGTCGGGACCGTGCTCACCATTGCCAAGGCGACCGACATCGGACCCAGCCTGTTCACCGATCCGATCAACAACGACCCGATCGCCGACAATTCGGTGTTCGTCCAGGACGGCCAGTACTACAGCATCGACTACCGCACCACGGACATCGTGCTCACGTACCTCGGCACGACCCCTCCCGCGCCTCCCGCCGGACCCGCACTCGCCGCGACCGGAACTGACTCCGGCGCGATCACGGCCCTCGCCGGGTTCCTGCTGCTTGGTGGCATCGGGGCGATCATGGTCGCGACCCGTCGCCGCCACGCCTAGGGTGCGTTGACCCCAACTCCGGGGAGAACGACGTCTGGCTGCTGCGCGTAGCGCAGCGGCGAGGCGACAAAAATCACGACCGCCAGTAGCGCGACCACGCTGGCGACCAGGAGGACCCGGCCCAGAACGGGGCGAGTTCGCGCAGCCAGACGCCGCCGGGCGAGCGCGAACACCGCCAGCCCGACCAGGCCTCCCGCAGTGTTGTCGATGACATCCGTGACGTCGAAGCTGCCCGTGGACAGCAGGTGCTGCGCGGTCTCCAGCGCCAGGCTCGCGACCACGAACACCATGGCCTTCAGCCACCACCGCCAGGACGGCGCGAGCAGGCCGAGATAGACGCCGAACGGCACGAACAGCAGGATGTTCGCGACGACCTCGAGCGGTGCACTGGCGTTCGCGTTGGCATCCGCTACATACGGCACGAGCTTGATCGGGTGGAAGAGGCCAGCGCTGGCTCCCACCCACGGAACGGCGAGCTTCCACAGGATGGTCCACGTGAGCAGCACGAGGTAGACCACGAAGAGTGCGACCAGCAACATGTACTCGCTCCGCGGGGACAGCTTCTTCATGGCCCGGTGAGTCTACCGGGCGACGGAATGACCGTTGCGAGGCCGTTGTTACCCTCATGTGACCGACTACTCCGTGCTCGACCTTGCCTCCGTCTACGAGGGGATGAGCCACGGCGACGCGATCGCCCAGACCATCTCAACTGCGCAGGAAGCCGAACGGCTCGGCTACCGCCGGTTCTGGGTCGCGGAGCATCACGGGATGCCCGCCGTTGCGAGCTCGTCGCCGGCGGTACTCATCGGCGCGATCGCGGCGGCCACCAGCACGATCCGCGTGGGGTCGGGCGGCGTCATGCTTCCCAACCACTCGTCGCTCGTGGTCGCCGAGCAGTTCGGCACGCTGGTCGCACTGCACGGCGATCGCATCGATCTCGGGCTGGGGCGCGCGCCCGGCACCGACCAGCTCACGGCATCCGTTCTACGCAGGAATCTCGGAGACGAGACCGTCGACGACTTTCCCAATCAGGTGATCGAGCTGCTGGCCTGGTTCGGCACCATTCCGCCGCTCGACAACGGCATCGGATCCCGGGTGATCGCGGTGCCGGGGCTCGGCGACGCGCCCGACCTGTGGCTACTCGGCTCGAGCGACTTCAGTGCCCGCCTGGCAGGACTCATGGGGCTGCCCTTCGCCTTCGCCCACCACTTCGCAGGCGGCCCGAACACGCGCGTCGCGTTCGATGCCTACCGGTCGTCGTTCACGCCATCCGTTGTGCTGCAGGAGCCGCACTCGATGGTCGCCGTGGCCACTCTGATAGCGGATACCACGGC
>JBDUEC010000269.1:0-3074 GCA_040002655.1 Rhodoglobus sp.
AGCCACTCCGGCAGCTGCGAGAACGCGAGGTAGACACCGGAGATGAACTGCAGGACCAGGGTGATCGGGATGATGACGGCAGTCGCACTCTTGCCCGAACGTGGCAGCGCACTGAGGGCGATCCCAAGCACGGCGCAGGTCGTGACCCCGAGCAGGAACACCCAGACGAAGGTGAGCCAACGCTCAGGCTCGGTGGGCAGCTTCACGCCGAACACCGTGCCGGCCACCAGGATCAGCAGTGCGGCCTGGAGCAGGCCGGTGAACAGCACCTGCCCGATCTTGCCGATGAAGTAGCTGAACACCGGCAGGGGCGATCCACCGAGTCGCTTCAGGGTGCCGTCACTCTTCTCGCCGGCGATGTCGATCGACATATTCTGCAGGCCGCTGAGCAGCACACCGGCCGCCAGCATGCCGGGCAGGTAGTAGGCGGCGGCGGTGATGCCGTTGCCGCTGGCATCCGTTCCGAAGCTCTGCTCGCTGAACGCGACGGAGAAGATCGTGAGGAACACGAGCGGGAAGAGGAAGGTGAAGAACACCGAGTCGCCCTGGCGGAAGTAACTGCGCACCTCGTAGCCGATGCGGTTGATGCCGAGGCGAATGGTGCGACCGGCGGGCAGCGGCGGGTTTACGGTCGTCGTCATGATGCGTTCTCCAGCTTCGGGGTATCGCCGAGCAGCTCGAGGTAGATGTCTTCGAGGCTTGGGCGGATGATCTCGAGGTCAGGCACCTCGCCGTGCTTGGCGACCAGCTCCGCGACGACTGTCGCCGGCGTCGCCGTGCGCTGCTCGCGCACCTGATTTCCGTCGCGCCATCGCACGATCGGCACCCGCGCGTCGGTGCCGCCGATCTCGTCGATGTTGCCGATCGCCACGAGCTTGCCAGCGGCGATCACTCCGGCGCGGTCGCTGAGCTGCGCGGCCTCGTCCAGGTAGTGGGTGGTGAGCAGGATCGTTGTCCCCTCGCTCTTGAGGGTGCGGATGAGTTCCCAGAACTGGCGACGCGCCTCCGGGTCGAATCCGGTGGTGGGTTCGTCGAGGAACAGCAGCTCGGGCCGTCCGATGATGCCGAGGGCGACATCCACTCTCCTGCGTTGGCCACCGGACAACTTGCGGATGAGCGTCTTCTCCTTCTTCTCCAGCCCGACCGCGGCGATGACCTCGTCGATCGAGCGCGGGTTCGGATAGAACGCGGCAAAGTGGCTGAGCTGCTCCCGCACGGTGACGTTGCCGCTCTCGCCCGTCGACTGCAGCACGATGCCGAGCCGGGCCTTCCAGCCCAGACCAGCCCTGCCTGGGTCGGTGCCGAGCACGGTCGCCTCGCCGCCGGTGCGGTCGCGGTAGCCCTCGAGAATCTCGATGGTGGTGCTCTTGCCAGCGCCATTCGGGCCGAGCAGGGCAAAGGTCTCGCCTCTGGCGATGTCGAAGCTCACGCCGTCGAGGGCGGCGAAGTGGCCGTAGGTCTTGCGCAGGTCGCGCACGCTCACGACAGGTTCCAAAGGGGTCATGCACCAATAGTGCCGGTGCACCGCGCCGCCCGGCAGCGGTGCACCGGCTGAGTCCGGGGTCAACCGATCGGTTGATCCCCGTCTCGGGCGCTCGGCCCCGGCGTGTTGTCCGGCCGACGAGCGAGTTGGGTGGCGCTGCCGATGATGGCGGCGAGAATCAGCAGCGCCCCGATGCCGACCACTATCCAGACGATGCCGGTCGGGGTGGCGAAGCTGAGCTGCAGCCGCGACGAGGTGAAGGCAATCACCGCGATCACCAGGAGAACGATCCCCAGCAGAATGGTGCCGAAACGTGGTCGCCAGGTGTTCACTTGCTCTCTCCTTCATGCACAACGGTGATGGCTCCCGCGCCGAGTTGCACTCGCACGGACAGTTGGTGGGTGGCGTGCTTCCAGCCGGGGTCGTCATCCGGTGCGAGCGTGTCGGTCACGCCCTGGAACAACCCGGAGCGCTCGGCGACCGCTCCCTCGATGCTGCCGGCTCCCACCGAAAGGTCGAGGGAGACGTACTCGTCGGCCGGCACCAGCACGGTCACCGGCCCGGCCCCGGCGTAGAGGGTGACCTGGTCTGCGCCGTTGCCGTCCGTGCCCGACGCGGGGTGGGAAGCGAAGTAGTCCTGCAGGTCGAGAGTGATCGCCCCTGCGCCCGCGTAGTAGGTGAAGTTCTGAGCGGTTGCCTTCGTGTCCACCGGAGCGAAGGTCGGCCGCGGTCCGTATTGCACGTTGCCGTTCTCCGGGAAGACGTTCACGACCAGGAGGGCAATGAGCAGCAGCGTCGCGAAACCGCTCGATCCTCCGGCGCGCTTGCCGCGGAATCCGCTCACGATGATTCCCACCGCAAGCACGGCGAGAGCCGCGGCCATGCCCGGTACGACGGTGCCGACCTCGATCTCGCCGCCCTTCAGAGACAGGGTGACGAGGCCGCCGACCACCAGGGCCAGCCCCCCGACGATGGACGTGTACAGCGGATGCGGATACGACTTCGCGAGTTCGGCGCGCTGCTGGGCGCGCTGGGCAGCACGCTCGGCGAACGCCTGCCGCTGTGCGGCGTGGCTCGCGGTGGCACGCTCCCGCGCCTGCTGGGTGCGGTAGTTGTAGTTCTGCTTGCGCCACTCCGCCTGCTGCTCGCGCCACGCGGAGAGCTCCTCGGCGGAGGCGGATGCCGCAGGTGCGGCCGGCGGGGGAGTCGGGTCGGTCACAGTGGTTGGCTCTGCATCCGCCGCCGCGGTGTGCGGTCGGGCCGCACGCGCAGCACCGGAGAACGGCGAGGCGCCATCCTGCGACCGCCGGGCCACCCAGATCACCAGGGCCACGATTGCGGTGAGCACGACGATCGTCCACAGGCCGCGACCGATCGAGGCGCCCCAGTACGGTTCGCCCCAGAACGCCGAGCCGGCGAACCAGAAGCCCTGCGTGGTCGGCAGGATCGCAAGCAGCACGAACACGCCGATGCCCGCCAGCGCAGACTCGAAGCGGCCGCGCAGCAGCTCCTCCAGGTGGATCTTGTCGCGCTGGTCGGGCAGCAGCAGCCACGCCGCCGCGTAGAGCAGGAAGGCCGGTCCACCGAGGAT
>JBDUEC010000270.1:0-3062 GCA_040002655.1 Rhodoglobus sp.
TCGGCCGCGAGCACGACCGCGAGAATGAGCACCCGCAGCAGCGGGCTGGCGACCGTTGTCGGCGCCGTTGTGGTGATGGACATGAGAACTCCTGAGGTGAGAACGAACACTGTTCGTTACGATCAATGTTCCACACGATACTCACGAACACTGTTCGTGTCAAACACTGTTCGCTATACTCGTTCCATGACCGAGTCCACTCCCGTGAGTCGCCGCGCGCGCCCGGCGAAGGCGCCGTTGAGCCGGGAGACGATCGTGGCCGTGGGGCTTCGCGTGCTTGAGTCCGAGGGAATGAGCGCCCTCACCATGCGCAGGGTTGCGCGCGAACTCGACACCGGGGCGGCATCCCTCTATGTCTACGTCGACAACCGCGACGACCTGCTTGTTGCGATGGTCGACAGTGCGCTGGCCGCCGTCGTCTACCCGACTTCTGGCACCTGGCAGGAGAAGGTCATCGCGATCGTCGAATCCCAGGTGGCGGCGCTCACCCGGCACCGCGGGCTCGCGGTCGCGTCGATGGGGGCGATTCCGGCATCCCCCAATGCCAGCCTGGTCGGCGAGCATCTCGTGGCCGCGCTGCTCGAGTCGGGTGTCGACAAGCTCACCGCCGCGTGGGGCGTCGACCTGATCGGCCTGTGGGCGAGCGCAACGGCCGCCGAGCAGACCATCTACGACGAGCGAGCCGCCAACGGGCTCGTGGAGGTCGACTACCTGCAGCGCATCGACGAGTTCTACGGCTCACTCGACCCGGCCGTGTACCCGCTGATCCACTCGATGCGTGAGGTGATGCTCGGCGGAAGCGGAGACGAGCGTGCCGCGTGGGGACTGAACGTGATCCTCAACGGGATCGTGGCTGCACCCGTTCCCGGCGACGCGATCTAGTCGACTAGCCGGTCGCGGCGGCCGCGGCCTTCGCCGCGGCAGGCAGTGCATCGAGGATGCGACCCACGGCCACGTCGTCGTGCGCGGCCGAGACGAACCAGGCTTCGAACACCGACGGCGGCAGCGAGACGCCGGCGTCGAGCATCGCGTGGAAGAACGGCGGGTACCTGAACGCGTCCTGCGCCTTGACCTCGACGTAGTTGCGCGGGCTGCCCTCGCGGAACGCGAAGGAGAACAGGTTGCCGGCGCGCTGCACGGAGTGCGCCACGCCCTCCTTCTCCAGCGCGTATGAGGTCGCCGAGGCGACCACTTCGGCGACGGCATCCAGTCGTCCGTAGACGCGGTCGTCCGCGGCCTGGAGGGTCGCGATGCCGGCGGCCACGGCCACCGGGTTGCCGCTCAGGGTTCCGGCCTGGTAGACCGGGCCGAGGGGTGCGAGGTGGTCCATGATCTCTGCACGTGCCCCGAGAGCGGCCAGCGGCATGCCGCCTCCGACCACCTTGCCGAACGTCACGATGTCGGGTGTCCACTCCGCGGCCTCGAAGCCCCACCAGCCAGCTGGGCCAACCCGGAATCCGGTGAGTACCTCGTCGAGGATCACCAGGCCACCGGACTGGTGCGTTATCGCCGAGAGAGCGGCGTTGAAGCCGGGGTCGGGGGCGACGACGCCCATGTTCGCGGCAGCGGCCTCCACGATCACGGCCGCAATGCGGTCGCCGTGCTCGGCGAAGGCGGCGCGCACGGCATCCAGGTCGTTGTAGGGCAGAACCAGAGTGAGCGCAGCAACCGCAGCGGGCACCCCGGCCGAGCCCGGCAGGGAGAGAGTCGCGACGCCGGAGCCGGCCTCCGCGAGCAGCGCGTCGGAGTGGCCGTGGTAGTGCCCGGCGAACTTCACCAGCAGGTCGCGGCCCGTGAATCCGCGCGCCAGGCGGATGGCGGTCATGGTCGCCTCGGTGCCGGTGGAGACCAGCCGCACCTTGTCGATCGCGCTCACCCGGCTCGTGATGAGCTCGGCGAGCGCGGTTTCCGACGGGGTGGACGCGCCGAAGCTCAGGCCTCGAGCGGCGGCCGCCTGCACGGCGTCGATGACCGACGGATGCGCGTGCCCCAGAATCGCCGGACCCCACGAGCAGACGAGGTCGACGTACTCCCGGCCCTCGACATCGGTGATGTACGGTCCGCGCGCAGAGACGAACGCGCGCGGCGTGCCGCCCACAGAGCCGAAGGCGCGCACCGGGGAGTTCACGCCGCCGGGGATGACCGCCTTGGCGCGGGCGAAGGCCTCGTCGTTCGTGGTCTCGAGACCGTCCCCTACTGGAGCCGCATCCACGTTGCTTCGCAACGCGGCTGACTGCTCAGCGGGGGCCCAGCTACGCTCCGCCTCGACCACCGGTCTGCGCTCCGCCTCAACCACCGAAGGTCCTAGCAAGCTCGAGCGCGAAGTAAGTCAGCACCGCGTGCGCACCGGCCCGGCGGATGCTCGTGACCGACTCCAGAATCGCGCGCTCCCGGTCGATCCACCCGTTCGCCGCGGCCGCCTCGATCATCGAGTACTCGCCCGAGACCTGGTACGCCCACACCGGCACGCTGCTCACGGCGGCGGTGTCGGCCAGCACGTCGAGGTAACTGGACGCGGGCTTCACCATCACGATGTCTGCACCCTCCTCGATGTCGAGCAGGGTCTCGCGCAGGCCCGCCCGGCGGTTCGCCGGGTCGAGCTGGTAGCTGCGGCGGTCGCCCTGCAGCGAGGACTGCACTGCTTCGCGGAACGGGCCGTAGAACGCGGAGGCGTACTTGGCCGTGTAGGCGAGGATCGCGGTGTCGAACAGCCCGGCGCCGTCGAGGGCGTCGCGCACCGCGGCGACCTGGCCGTCCATCATGCCGCTGAGTCCGAGCAGCTCGGAGCCGGCATCCGCCTGCGCGAGCGCCATGTCGCGGTAACGCAGCAGCGAGGCGTCGTTGTCGACGCGGCCGGCGGCATCCAGCACTCCGCAGTGGCCGTGGTCGGTGAACTCGTCGAGGCACAGGTCGGTCTGGATGACGATCGCGTCGCCCGCCTCCTCGACCGCAGCACGAGTGGCGACGTTGAGAATCCCGTTCGGATCCGTCGCGCCGGAGCCGACCGCATCCTTGTGCTCAGGAACCCCGAACAGCATCACACCGCCGAGGCCGAGCGATGC
>JBDUEC010000271.1:0-3048 GCA_040002655.1 Rhodoglobus sp.
TCGGTGCGCTTCATCCAGAGCGTGCGGTCGGACTTCTCGACCACGTGCGCCTTCTCGATCGGTCGGGTGAAGCTGGGCCATCCCGAACCACTGTCGAACTTGTCAGTGGATGAGAACAGCGGCTCCCCGGAGACGATGTCGACATAGATGCCGTCGGCGTGGTTGTTCCAGAACTCGTTGCGGAACGGGGGCTCGGTCGCGCTCTCCTGCGTGACGGCGAACTGCTCGCGGGTGAGCTCGGCGATCGCGGCCGGATCCTTGCGGTACTCGGTGGTAGTCATTGGATGTTGCTCCTTGTTGAGCCGCTGGCTGCGGCCCTCAGCACATACAACATCGACCCACGGGGAAAAGTTCCCGCCTGCGATACTGGGCGAAGGCTGACGAGAGGGGACCAGTGGCCAGACGCACGGCGATCCCCGACCTCAAGCCCGCCACAGAGACCGCGGCCGACTGGATCTTCTTCGTGCTCGGCGGCGCTGCGGCAGTGTGGTTCGCCTGGGTGCTGCTGCGGCAGAGCTTCGGGTTCGGCTGGTGGCAGATCGCCTTCGTGGTGGTGTTCTGGGCGCTGCTCGCGTACCTGGTGCTGCCGCGCTTGCACCAGATCCTGACCAGCATCTACGTGCCGGACTACTTCATCGGCCGGGCCCGCACCAGTGACGGGCTGCTCGGCGACCCCGTCAACATCGCGTTGCTCGGCGACGAGGCCCAAATCCACGCCACCATGCTGGCGGCGGGGTGGACCAGGGCGGACGACCTGTCGGTGCGCACCGGGCTGCGCATCATCCGTTCGACGGTTATCCGGCGCAGCTACCTCGAGGCTCCAGTGAGCCCGCTGCTGCTCTTCAGCCGCAAGCAGGACTTCGCGTACCAGCAGGAGGTGAATGGCAGCCCCGGCAAGCGACATCACGTGCGGTTCTGGAAGTGCCCGGATGGCTGGCGCCTGCCGGGCGGCCGCCACACCGACTGGCTCGCGGCCGGCACCTACGATCGCAGCGTGGGGTTCTCGCTGTTCACCCTGCAGGTGACCCACAAGATCGCCGCGGACACCGACGCCGAACGCGACCACATCGTCTCGTCGATGCGCGCCGCGGATGCCGCAGTCAGCGTCTCCACCATCGAGGGTTTCTCGGCGGGCTACCACTCCCGCAATGGCGGCGGCGATTCCATCGAGACGGATGGCGACCTGCCGGTGGTCAGCCTCAAGGCGGTCGTCGCACCGGCCGCTGCCACGAGTGCGCCGACCGACAGCCGGGACCGCCGGCCGGCAGCCATCGTCGTGGGCAGCGCGCTGCTCGCCCTGACCGGGATCGCCACCATCGTGAGCGGAGTCGATGAGGTGACGCGCTCGGCGCCGGACCTGATCGCGGCGAGCGCGGACCTCGAGCAGTTCACCTCTGCGCTGCTCATCGCGATCGCGGTGGTCGTGGGTGTCATCGGCCTGGCGAACGTGCTCGTTGCCTGGCGCGTGTTCCTCGGCAAGCCGCGGGCCCGCATCCTGGCGATGGTTCTGAGTCTGGCCGTTGTGGTGCTGCAGATCATCGACACCGAGACCGGAGACAAGAGCTCCATCGCCTCGAACCTGCCGAGCGTTGCGCTTGCCGTGCTCGTGCTGCTCGCCCTGTCGAGCGAGCGGGCGATGACCTACGCCCACCGGATGCACAAGGCACCGAAGCGCATCTCGGGCCTACCCGGAGACAGGGCGCCGTTCTAGTCAGCGACCGGCAGTCACGAACTCGTCGATCGCGGCGAAGGTTGCCGCCGGCTGCTCGAGCTGCGGCAGGTGCCCGGCCTCCGGGACGACCGCGAAGCGCGAGTTGCGAAAGCCCGCAGCGAAGGCGGCTCCGTACGCCGGTGTCACGATGCGGTCGCTCTCGCCCCAGAGCACCAGCACCGGGACGTCCGTCTCGCCGAGCCTGCCGAGCAGAGCGGCATCCTTCAGGTCGTAGCCGCCGTACGACTGCATCGTGACCATGTTCGCGCGTTGCGCGGCCGCCTGCTCGGCCGGAATCGTCGCCGGGTCGCGGTAGAACTTCTCCGAATCGTGGAACGAATACTCGGCCACGCCGCGGGCGTCGAGCGTGAAGAAGTCGCGCATCGGCTCGCCCTCGACCTCGACACCGGCGGCATCGATCAGCACGAGCGCTGTGATGCGCCCTGCCGTGTCATGCACGAGCATTTCGGAGCCGATCCATCCGCCGAGCGACGACCCGATCACGAGCACATCGGTGAGCTCGTTCTCGGCCAGGTACACGAGGTAGGCAGCAGCGAGATCGGCCACCGTGCGCAGTGACTCTGGGCGCTCGGTGCCGTTCCATCCGGGGTGCACCGGGGTGAGGGTGTGCATCGACTCGGCCAGGTGCGCGGCGATCGGCGTGACGGTGAACGGACCGCCTCCCCCGTGCAGAACGAGAACGGACCTGCCGGTTCCGGCTTCGGCGATGCTGAGCGGTGTGGGTGTCATGGTGCTCCTTCGTTTCGTTCACAGTAACTAAGGATCTTTATCTACGCAAGTTTAGAAATCGCGATAGGGTGATCCCATGGCAGTCGAACTGGAAGCCCTTGGCCGCTCGATCAAGATCCTGCAGTGGCGGCACCACCGTGCGCTCGAGGTGGGGCTGGCTGCGGTCGGCACGACCCTCGCTCAGTGGGATGCCCTGCGCGCGATCGATCGCAACCCGGGGGCATCCGCTCACCAGCTCGCGGTCGCCACCTTCCAGAGCGACCAGGCGTTCGGGGCACTCGCCACACGACTGGAGAGCCAGGGCCTCATCGAGCGCACCCCCGGCCAGGGCAGGCGCATCGTGCACGGCCTCACGCCCGCGGGCCAGCGGATGCTGCAGGCCGGCTACCCGGTGCCCGTGAGCGTGCTCGCCGCCTCGTTCGGCGACTTCACCGAAGCCGAGCGGCAGACACTGCTCGCGCTGGTTACCCGCGCGATCGGTACCGAGGCGGACTGACGCGCCTCAAGGTGGCGGTTGCCGCGACGGCAATCTCCTACGCGGGCGCCGGCCCCGAACTGGCTCGCACTACCAGGCGGGTGGGCACGAG
>JBDUEC010000272.1:0-3035 GCA_040002655.1 Rhodoglobus sp.
ATGCCGTCTTCGTCCGCTCCGAACTCGAACTTGGTGTCGGCGAGGATCACACCGCGTGCCTCTGCGATCTCGGATGCCCTGGCGAAGATCGCGAGACTCTGGTTGCGCAGGGCGGTGGCGACCTGGGCACCCACCAGCTCGACCGTGCGTTCGAACGTGATGTTCTCGTCGTGCTCGCCCATCGGCGCTTTCCAGGCGGGCGTGTAGATCGGCTCCGGCAGGCGGTCACCGTCGTGCAGGCCGGCGGGGAGCGCCAGGCCGCAGACCGTTCCGTGCTGCTGGTATTCGAGCCATCCGCTGCCCGAGAGATAGCCGCGCACGACGCACTCGATCGGGTACATGTCGAGGGACTTCACGAGCATCGCGCGGCCAGCGACCTCTGCCGGGATCTCGACAAGCTCGATCAGCGGAGGGCCGACCAAGTGGTTCGGCACCTGGTCTAGCTGGGCGAACCACCAGAGGCTCAGGGTCGTGAGCAGCTCACCCTTGCCCGGGATGCCGGGCTCCAGCACGTGGTCGAACGCGCTCACCCGGTCGCTGGCCACCATGAGCACCCGGTCGGGCTGGGCGGCGGATGTGTAGAGGTCGCGCACCTTGCCGGAGTAGGTGTGGGTCCAGCCGTCGAGGTTCATCAGGCCACCCGCTCCGCTATGCGGTTCATTCTGCGACCCGCTTCGCTATGTCCGTGCGAAAGTGGCTGCCCTCGAGGGTGATCGTGTCGAGGGCCGCGTATACCTTGGCCCGAGCTTCGGCGAACGTCGGTGCGAGGCCGACGACGCTGAGCACCCTGCCGCCGGTCGCCACGAAGTCGCCGCCGACGAAGGCGGTCGCTGCGTGGGCGACAGTCACTCCGGTGACCTCCTCGAGTCCGGTGATGATGCGACCGGTGATCGGCTCGTCGGGGTAGCCCTCGCTGGCGAGCACGACCGTCACGGCCACGTCATCCGAGAACTCCGGACGGGGCAGTGAGCCGAGGCCGCCGGTCGCGGCGGCGAAGAGCAAACCACTCAAGGGGGTTACCAACCGGGGCAGGACCACCTGGGTCTCTGGGTCGCCGAACCGTGCGTTGAACTCGATGACCCGAATGCCCTGCTTCGTCACGATGAGACCGCAGTAGAGCAGGCCAATGAACGGGGTCTGCTCCTCAGCGAGTTTGCGGATGGTCGGCAGCGCAATCGTGTCGATCACCTCATCGACGAACCCGGCTTCCAACCACGGCAGCGGCGAGTATGCGCCCATGCCGCCCGTGTTCGGGCCCTCGTCACCGTCGAACACCCGCTTGTAGTCCTGGGCCGGCGAGAGCGGCAGCACGGAATGCCCGTCGCTCAGCAGGAAGAGCGAGACCTCCTGGCCAGCCAGGAATTCCTCGACGAGAACGCTGCCGTACTGCAGCCAGTGCTCGGCGTGCGCGATCGCGGCCCCCCGATCCGGAGTAACCAGCACACCCTTGCCCGCGGCGAGTCCGTCCGCTTTCACGACGTACGGGGCGCCGTACTCGTCGATGGCGTCGGTTGCCTCCTCGAGGGTGCCCGCACGCACCGCACGACCGGTGGGCACGCCCGCCTCATCCATGATCCGCTTCGCGAAGGTCTTGCTGCCCTCGATCGCTGCGGCGGCCTTGCCCGGTCCGAAGACCGCGATGCCCCGCTGCCGGAGCTTGTCTGCGACGCCTGCGACGAGGGGAGCCTCGGGGCCGACCACAACGAGTTCGATGTTGTTGTCCAGGGCGTACTCGCTCACCACGTCGCCGCGGGTCGGGTCGAGGGCGACCACCGGAACGACAGCAGCGATGCCAGCGTTGCCGGGTGCGGCGGTGATCTCGTGACCGGCGGCCTCGCTGAGGAGGGAGTTGATGATGGCGTGCTCTCGCGCGCCTGAGCCGAGAACGAGGATGCGCACCCGACAAGACTACCGATCGGGGTCTAGCGTTGAATCATGCCTGCCAAACGCATCGGGGACAACGACGGGCGAGCCGCGGTGGCATCCGCTGTCGACGGCACTGCCGACCGCAATGCGACGGCCATGGCGGTGCGCTGGCTGCTTCAGCTGCTCGCCGACGATGCTCCGGGCAACACCGTCGAGGTGCGGGTGCCGCCCTTCGGTGCGGTGCAGGCCATCGAGGGACCGCGCCACACGCGCGGCACGCCCCCGAACGTGATTGAAACGGATGCCGCCACCTGGGTAGCCCTGGCGACGGGCTCGCTTGCCTGGAGTGACGCCACGGCCACCGGCCGCGCAACCGCGTCGGGCCAGCGCGCTGACCTGAGCGCGAACCTCCCACTCGCGTGGGGGACAATGGAACCGTGACCGACCAGACCCACAACGAAGAAGCCCTCGTGCGGCGCGCGCCCAAGTACGGGGCGTTCATTGTCGTCGGCGCGCTCGTTGCGGCGCTCGTGACGCTCATCGCCACGGCGCAGTTCCCGGTCGATCCGAACGTGGGTTTTGGTGCGTCGTTCGGCTACTTCTGCCTGTTCACCGTGCCGGCCGGAGTCGTGCTGGGTTCGTTAGTCGCACTCGCCCTCGACCGTTCGAGCCGCAAGCGCGCCAAGAGCGTGACCGTGGAGCGCGAGACGACCGAGCTCGCCGAGTAGCTCGACTCGACTCGGCGGCCTTCGCCAGAGTGCTTCACGTCGCGCTACCGGCTAGTGCGGAAGTCCGAGACGGTCACCCGCGACGCGTGCCAACACCGACGACCAGGTGCGGAACGGACGCCAGCCGTCGAGGATTCGCTCGATCTGGGCTTCCGTCGCCGCGCCGCCCAGGTCGTACAAGTGGCCGAGATAGCTAGCGAGTCGAGGCTCCTGGCCGGTGACGAAGTCGGTCGCTCCCGTCGAACGCAGCAGGATGAGCGTGCCGTACATCGGCCCGATGCCCTTCAGCATCGTGAGCTGCGCGAGCCCCTCTTCCGAACCGAGCGCAAGGAGACGGGCCGGATCGAGGTCTCCGGCCAGAGCGGCGTCGGCAACGGCGTGCAGGCGGTCGATCCGAGTGGGGTCCAGGCCCTGCAGTTCGCGCACGCCGAGCAATTGGGT
>JBDUEC010000273.1:0-2999 GCA_040002655.1 Rhodoglobus sp.
TGCGAGCACCACCTGCTGCTCGCCCACGACTGGGTGGCACGCGAGTTCGGGGTAACGGATGCCCTGCCCTCGCCCTGCCGCGCCTGCGGATCGCGTCTGGGGGTGCGCTACCCGTCCGGTTGGTTGTGCGCCATCTGCGAGTGGCGGGTGGGCGACGTGCCCGACGGCGACCCGAGCGCGGTGCGGGTCGACGTGGTCTACTACATTCGATCGCGCGACCGTATCAAGATCGGCACGAGCGGCAACCCGCGCGGCCGGCTCGCGGCGCTGCAGCACGACGAGCTACTCGCCTTCGAGCGCGGCGACCGCCTGGTGGAGCAGCGCCGCCACGCCCAGTTCGCCGCCCTCCGCGTGCCGCGCAGCGAATGGTTCCACGTGAACGATGCGCTGCTCGAGCACGTGGCCGAACTGCGGGTGGGTGTCGACGACCCGTGGTCGCTCTACGCCTACTGGGTCAGCCGGGAGATCGCACTGCGGGGCTAGGCGATAGCGACGGTGAACTCGGCCTCGGTCGAGTCGGTGACCTGATCGACGGTCACACCTGGCGCGGTCGCGGTGAGCACGAGGCCGTCTGGGTTAACGTCGAAGTCGGCGAGATCGGTGATGATGCGCTGCACGACGCGCAGGCCGGTCAAGGGCAGAGTGCACTCGCGCACGATCTTCGCCGAGCCGTCTTTGGCCACGTGATCGGTGAGCACGACAACACGCTTCGTGCCGGCGACGAGGTCCATCGCGCCACCCATCCCCTTCACGAGCTGGCCCGGAATCGACCAGTTGGCGAGATCGCCGGTGCCGGATACCTGCATCGCTCCGAGGAACGCGATGTCGATGTGACCGCCGCGGATCATCCCGAACGACGCCGCCGAGTCGAAGACGCTGCCGCCCGGCAGGATTGTCACCGTCTGCTTGCCCGCGTTGATGAGGTCGGCATCCTCTTCGCCTTCGAACGGGAACGGGCCCATGCCGAGCAGCCCGTTCTCGCTCTGCAGCGTGACCGTGAGTCCGCTCGGGATGTTGTTCGCCACGAGCGTGGGAATGCCGATTCCCAAATTCACATAGTTACCATCACGCAACTCGGACGCAGCTCGCGCCGCCATCTCGTCCCTGGTCCATGCCATCGCTGTGCTCCTGTTCGCCCGACCCTCAGGCCGGCGCGCTCTCGTGGTCGGGGCGCGGCAGCACCGTGCGCTGCTCGATGTTCTTCTCCCGGTCGCTCGCCTGCACGACGTGGGTGACGAAGATCCCTGGGGTCACCACCACGTTCGGATCGATCTGCCCGGCCTCGACGATCACTTCGGCTTCGGCGAGAGTGACCCGACCCGCTGTGGCCACGGCCGGGTTGAAGTTGCGCGCCGTGTAGCGGTAGGTGAGGTTTCCCGCCGTGTCGGCCGTGTGGGCCCGCACGAGGGCGAGGTCGGCCGTGATGGCTCGCTCCTGCAGGTACATCTCACCGTCGAACTCCGCGAGGGGTTTGCCCTCGGCGATCTGGGTGCCGACGCCGGTCTTCGTGAAGAAGGCCGCGATCCCGGCCCCGCCCGCTCGCAGTCGTTCGGCGAGGGTGCCCTGCGGAACGAACTCCACGTCAAGCTCGCCGGAGAGAAACTGGCTGGCGAACAGCTTGTTCTCGCCGACGTACGACGCGATGACCTTCGCCACCTGCCGGTTCTCGAGCAGCACCCCCAGGCCCTTGCCGTCGACCCCCATGTTGTTGGAGACGATCACCAGATTCTTGGCTCCAGAGTCGCGCACCGCATCGATCAGGTCGACCGGGATGCCGCTCAGGCCGAAACCGCCAACCGCGATTGTCATTCCGTCGGCGATCACCTCGGCGACCACCTGCGCAGCGCTCTCCGCGATCTTGCCCACGAACTCTCCTCATCGAGTGCTCGGCACCGACCCAGCTAGGGCAAGCCTAGGTTCCGCTCAAGGCATTGCCAACACCCGTCGCCCGGTCACCACGCCGAGACAGTCACACCCAGCCACTCGGCGAGGTCGGCGATCTCGGCGCGCACCATCTCATCCTCCTCGGGGTCGAACGGCAGCAGCTCGTGCACGGCGTTGACCGTGAGCACCTCGCGCTCCCGATCGAACTCGGCGTCCAGCATCCCCACGAAGCGATCGCCCATCAGGATCGGATGCGCGAAGAAACCGTACTTGCGCTGCGGCTTCGGCTTGAACTGTTCGAGCACGTACTCGAAGTCGAAGATCTCGATGAGTCGGGGGCGGTCGAACAGCATGCCGTCGTATGGGCTGAGAAACGCAACCCGGCCGCCCTCGTCCTCATCGAGGGCGGCGAGCGCCTCCGGATCGACCCGGTACTTGCGCTTGTTGCCCTCGATCACCGCTGGTTCGCCCGCGTCCCCCACCGGAGTCCATGGCGACTTCTGCTTCGCGATGCCGGCGGCCTGCAGGCGGCGCTCGCGCAGCATCCGCTCGGCCTCGGCGGTTTCGTACTCTGGCAGGTTCTGCGGGTACACGCGCTCGGCGAGATCCCAGCGCCGGTGCCGCCCCTCCCGCCCGACAACCGCGATCTCACCCTGCCGCTGCAGAAAGTCGAGCATGTGCACGGTCTGGTTCGCGCCGTACCAGCCGTCGGGTGGGCGAGTGACTTCTGCGGTATCCGGGATGTCGGACGCCAGCAGCGGCCCCTCCGCGCGCAGGCGGGCCAACACCTCGGTGCGGAAGCGGTCGTTCGCGTCGAGCCACTGCCGCGTGCTCGCGCGCCTCGGCCAGCCGCGCATGGTCGGCAGCATGAGCGGCAGCAGGCTCACCGGCCGGAACGAGCCGTCGAATTCGAACAGTTGGCGATCGGCCTCCACCGCCATCGTGAGCCGACCCGGATCGTAGGCCGAGCCGATCCGCGACCAGAGGATCGTGTGCTCGGCCGTCGCGATGGTGGCGGTCGGATCAATCTTGATCGCGCCGAGTTGCTCCGCGACGGCCACGACGTCGCCAGGGCGGTCGGCATCGAGCAGTTGCGCGCGCACCGCGATGCGGCG
>JBDUEC010000274.1:0-2984 GCA_040002655.1 Rhodoglobus sp.
ACCTTGCCGAACGGGATGAAGCCGAAGGTCGCGGCGTTCACGTGCACGCCGATGACCTTGTCCACGGCAAGACGGCCGAGTTCGGGCGCGACGAACGAACCGAGGTCGCCGCCCTGGGCGCCGTACTTCTCGTAGCCGAGTCGGCTCATGAGCTCCGCCCAGGCCGCGGCGACCCGCGCGACGTTCCACCCGTTCTCGTGAGTGGGGCCCGAGAATCCGAAGCCGGGCAGCGATGGGATCACGAGGTGGAAGGCATCCGCTGCGTTCCCGCCGTGATCGGCCGGCTCGGTGAGCGGACCGATCACGTCGAGGAACTCGACGATGGAGCCGGGCCAGCCGTGGGTCAGGATCAGGGGAGTGGCATCCGGGTTCGATGAACGAACGTGCATGAAGTGGATGTTCTGGCCCTCGATCTCGGTGGTGAACTGCGGGATCGCATTGAGCTCGGCCTCGTGTGCGCGCCAGTCGTAGCCGGAGCCCCAGTGCTCGGCGAGCTCCTTCAGGTATGAGACGGGAACGCCGCGGGTCCAGCCGTTGTCGGCCAGCTCAACCGGCCAGCGGGTGGCGGCCAGCCGCCTGCCCAGGTCGTCGAGCTGGGTCTGGGGAATGTCGATTCGGAAGGGTGTGATCTGTGTGCTCATGAGAACACGGTAGGAGTACAAGCGGACAGGTACTGTCCTATAGTCGTGACAGACTTTTGAGCATGATGGAAACCTCGGTTCGACTGCTCAGGCTGCTTGCGCTGCTGCAGATGCGACGCGATTGGTCCGGCCAGGATCTCGCCGACCGCCTGGACGTGACGACCCGCACCGTGCGCCGCGACATCGACAAGCTGCGCGAGATGGACTACCCGGTGCACGCGTCGAAGGGCATCGCCGGGGGTTACCGCCTGGGTGCGGGCACCCAGCTGCCGCCGCTCATCCTGGATGACGACGAGACAGTCGCCGTGGCGATCGCCCTGCGCACCGCGACCGCGAGCAGCGTTGTGGGGATCGGCGAGAACGCCCTCAGGGCGCTCATCAAGCTCGAGCAGGTTCTGCCGTCGCGCCTGCGCGGTCGCGTCTCCGCGGTGAAGGTCACCCAGATCCAATCCCCCGATTTCGGCATAGTGGTCGACCCGGCCGTGCTCACTGCTGTCGGTGCCGCGAGCCGGGACGGGCTCAGCGTGCACTTCACCTACCGCGGTTTCGATGGCGGCGAGCGTGAGCGCGAGGTCGAGCCGCACGAACTGGTCGCGTGGGGGCCGCGCTGGTACCTCGTGGCCTGGGACGTGGCCAGCGACGACTGGCGCACGTTCCGCGTGGATCGCATCGGGCCCCGGATTCGCACCGGGCATCGGTTCGTGCGCCACCAGATTCCGAACGACGATGCGGCGGCGTTCGTCACCCGCGGCATCGCCTCGGCCTGGCCGTTCCAGGCCACCATCCGGCTGCTGGCGGCCGCCGACTCACCCATCGCGATCGCGGCATCCACCTACGGTCGGATCGAGGCGGTGGATGCTGGCAGCTGCCTGCTGCACGCCGGCGCAGACAGCGCCGTGTCGATGGCGTTCCTGCTCAGTGGGGTCGGGGTCGACTTCGAGATCGTCGACTCACCGGACCTCGCCGAGCAGGTGCGGCTGCTCGCGGAGCGATACGCGCGGGCTACCGCTACCCGACCATCACGGCGCGGGTAGCACCGCAAGCTGCCCGATGTGCGAGGATGCCGCCGTGACCGATCTCGCCCCGCGCAGGATGCTGCTCGACTCCGCTTCGCTCTACTTCCGCGCGTTCCATGGGGTGCCGGACACAGTGCGCAGCCCGGGCGGTGCCCCCGTGAATGCCGTGCGCGGCCTGCTCGACATCATCGCCCGGCTGGTCGCCGAGTTCGGGCCGACCGAGATCATCGCCTGCTGGGACGACGACTGGCGGCCGCAGTGGCGGGTCGACCTGATCCCCACCTACAAGACGCACCGCGTCGCCGCGATCCCCGAGCCCGGGCACTCGATCGAGGAGGTGCCCGACCTGCTTACCCCGCAGATCGCGGTGATCCGCGACGTGCTCGGCGCACTCGGCATCCCCATCGTCGGAGCAGCGCACCACGAAGCGGATGACGTGATCGGCACGCTCGCAACCCACCCAGCGCTGCCCGTGGACGTCGTGACCGGCGACCGCGACCTGTTCCAGCTCGTCGACGACGCAAACCACGTGCGGGTGATCTACACCGGGCGAGGGATGTCGAACCTCGAGACCCTGACCGACGCCGCCCTCGAAGCCAAATATGGCGTCACGCCCGCGCAGTACGCGGACTTCGCCGCAATGCGGGGGGACGCGTCCGACGGACTCCCCGGCGTGGCCGGAGTGGGCGAGAAGACCGCCGTGGCACTGCTGTCCGCCCACGGCAGCCTCGACGGAATCGTCGCCGCGGCGGCGGACGAGGCATCCGGGATGTCGGCCACCGTCCGCGCGAAGATCCTCGCGGCCGCCGACTACCTCGCGGTCGCGCCGCAGGTCGTGAACGTGGTGCGGGATCTCGACCTGGCGCCGTTCGAGGCCCGCATTCGCGCGAGCAGTGCGGAGCAGGCATCCGCCCTGGAGAAGCTCGATGCAGAGTGGGGCCTCGGCACGTCGCTGGCCCGTGTGCGGAAGGCGCTCGCGGACCGGTATTGATCAGCCGCCGACGAGCACGGGCAGCGGCACCGTCACATCCACGTGTCCGCCGTCCACGATGAGGTCGGGCCGACCTGGCAGCCGCACGGTCGCGCGCATGCCGGCTGGCACATCCGCTTTCAGGCTCAACTGCCCGGCGTCGAGTGACCAGTGCACGGCGACAAGGCCGTGCCTGGTCTCGAGAGAGGTCGCGACATCCGTCAGCCCGCCACCGGGCTGCGGGGCGATGAGCACCTCGCTGTAGCCGGGAGCGAGGGGCGCGATTCCACCGACCACCCGGTGCATCCAGTCGGCGACGGCGCCGAGCGCGTAGTGGTTGAACGAGGTCATCTCGCC
>JBDUEC010000275.1:0-2984 GCA_040002655.1 Rhodoglobus sp.
AGCGGGTACAGCAGCTCGAACCAGCCGGTGTTCGAGATCGCGAGGGCAGTGTGCAGGTTCGCGAGTTCGAGCGGGTGGTACAGGGCGGTGTGCAGCTCTGTGGTCATGCCGAACGCCCCGGCCAGGTGCGCGGTCTTGAGCGACGAAGTGATTCCTCCGCGCCAGGATGGATCGGTGCGCACGATATCCACGGCTCCGCTCGCGATGAACTGCGCAGTCAGGATGCTGCCGCCGGCGATCGTCTCCGTTCCCGCGATCGGAATGTCGAGCTTCTGGGTGAGCTTCTTCAGTGACTCGATGTCGTAGTCGTAGACCGGTTCCTCGAACCAGCGGAAGTTGAGTGTCTCGAGAAACCGCCCGACCCGCAGCGCCTCCTCATAGGTGTGGGTCGCCACCGGGTCCGCCATCAGGGGAAAGTGCGGTCCCACGGCATCCCGCACGGCCGAGTAGATCTCCATATCCAGTTCCGCCGGTCCCGGAGGGTGCACCTTGTAGCCGCGAAAGCCTCGCGCCACCACCTCGCGCGCCTGGGCGGCGTACTGGTCGGGAGTGGCCAGGAACATCGAACTCACATAGACGGCGCGCTTATCGGCGGCGGTGCCGATGAGTTCGTGAATCGGCAGCCCGGCTTTCTTGCCGGCGATGTCCCAGCTGGCGATGTCGAACGGGCCGTACGCGTAGATCGGCGAGTGGTTCCAGCGGCGATCGAACCAGCGGAACTCGAGCGCGTTCTGCTCGCGGGCCATCGGGTTGCGGCCGATGAAGAACGGGCGGCTCTGGGCGAAGGCACGGGCAGTGATGCGGGAATCGAGTCCACCAGAGGCGAAGCTGACGCCGGTGATGCCCTCGTCGGTTTTCACGGAGAGCACGACCACGTCGGGTGCTCCACCCCGCAGTTGGGCTTCGTCGACCGCGTCATCCGTCGACGCGATTGTGCACGCCCGGATCTCGATCTCGGTGATCTTCATCGGCGCTCCCCTTCGAGCCTGGTGGTGCACAGACGGCACCCCACGCTCGGCACACTACTTCGGTTAATCGATTTACGCAAGACGATGCAGGCCGGCTCTCACGGCATCCCTCTCACCTGCGCGTGGGACAATCAGAACGCCATGGACGACTACGACGACGAGCCGGAACTCGCGGGGTACCAGCCCCACGATCGTCCGCTGCGCAGTCCGCACCTCGCAACGGTGCTGCGGGTCGTCGTGGTGCTCGGCCTGGTCGCCCTGATTCTGCCGGGCATCCTGGTGACGGCCACCACGGCCAACCGCACCGCCGACTCGAGTTGCGCCGCCTACGTTGCCTACTTCGCGCCACAGGCCGTGACCTTCTCGGCCCGATTCGAACTCTTCAGCCCGTCCGGGCTCGGCTGGAACTGCTACGCCGTGGAGTTCGGCGGCCAGGAGGTGCTCGTGAGAGCGCTCGGCATCATCCCGGCCGGGCCGCGCCTGCCACAGGCGCCGCTCGAGAGCAGCTGAACGCCGCTCCGCTCCGCCTCAATCGACGGTAGGCGCTACGCAGTTTCGATACGGCCGCGGGCGGCTTACTCAACCAGCCAGCTCCGCGACCAGCGACTCCTTGACCTTCTTGCGCAGTACTTTGCCGATCAGCGACTTCGGAAGTTCCTTCACCTCGTACACGTGCTTGGGCACCTTGTAGGGCGTCAGGTTGTCCCGGGCGAAGGCGCGAATGGATGCTTCGTCCAGCGTCTTGCCCGGCTTCAGCACGACCGCCGCGACCACATCCTCGCCGGAGTGTTCGTCGGGAAGCCCCACCACCGCGACATCCGCGATGTCCGGGTGACCGCGGAGGGTATCTTCAACCTCGCTTGGCGCGATCTTGAACCCACCGTTGATGATGAGCTCCTTGATGCGGTCGACGATCTTCACGAAGCCGTCGGCGTCAATGGTGACGATGTCGCCGGTACGGAACCAGTCAGCGCCGCCATCCGCAGACTTCACGAACACGGCGGCGGTCTCGTCGGGCTTCTTCCAGTAGCCGCTCATCACCTGCGGGCCGCGAACGATCAGCTCGCCCTCTTCGCCCGGCGCGCGGTCGACGGTCGGGTTCTCCGGGTCGACGACCCGCGCCTCGGTGTTCGGCATCGGGAGGCCGACGGTTCCGGCGCGACGGCTCGGCCCCACCGGATTCGCCATCAGCACGGGGCTGGTCTCGGAGAGCCCGTAGCCCTCCACGAGGTAGCCGCCGGTCTCGGCCTCCCAGGGCTCGACGACCGACGACGAGAGCGGCATGGCGCCGGAGATCGAGATCTTGATGCCCTGCAGCGAGACGCCCTCCTCCTTGGCCGCGGCGGTGAGACGTTCATAGATCGGCGGCACAGCGGGCAGGAATGTGGCCGGCCGCTTCTTCATCACGGCAAGCACGAGGTCTGGGTCGAACTTCGGGAACAGCACCAGGCGTGCGCCCATGCTCATCGCGAAGGTCAGGCACAGCGTGAGGCCGTAGGCGTGGAACATCGGCAGCACGGCGTAGACCACCGCAGTGCCGCGCGGGATCGTCGGCACCCAGGCCCGCGCCTGCGCCGCGTTTGTGGAGAGGTTGAGGTGGGTGAGGGTGGCGCCCTTCGGGAAGCCGGTGGTGCCACTCGTGTACTGGATGAGCGCGACGTCATCGATCTGCGGGCCCACGGCATCCGGGCGGATGGGCTCCGCCTTCAGCAGGTCCTCCCAGACGATCGTGCCACTCACCGGGGTGGTGAGCGCCTTGCGGGATTCCCTGGCCTTGGCGATCGGCAGCTTCAGCAGCAGGCGGGTGAGGAACGGCATGGATCGCGGTACGTCGATCGAGATGATCGTCGGCACCGCGACATCTTCGGGGAATGCCTGCACCGTGGCGACCACGTTGTTCCAGACGATTGCAACTTTCGCCCCATGGTCTTCGAACTGGTGGCGCAACTCCCGCGAGGTGTACAGCGGGTTGTGCTCGATCACGATCGCGCCGAGGCGCAGGATCGCGTAGAACGC
>JBDUEC010000276.1:0-2975 GCA_040002655.1 Rhodoglobus sp.
CTCATCACCTCTGCCGTGGTGTCGACTCCGCGCACGGTGGTCTGCCCGACCGCCGCCCTGCGGAGGAGGTAGAGGTAGCCGAGCCCGCCAGCGACGAGGTAGATCGAACCGATCACGATCACCGAGGGCACGGTCCCGGGGTCGGAGAGCGGCAAGCCGGATGCCATGACGAGGAACAGGCCGCCACAGTACGCGGTCGAGTATGCAGCGACCAGCAGCCCCGGCTTCGTTCGAGAGACGAGCGAGGCGAGGATCCCGGCAGCGACCGTGAGCAGGATGTACGTGAAGATCAGTGCGATGCTGAGGCTCTCGTTGACGGCGCCGCCCGCCCAGAGCACGGCCGCGAAGACGGGTGCCGTCGCCAGCGCCGCGATGGCCGCAACGCGCGAGAACGGCCGCAGCACGGAGCTGATCGCCCGGCCGCGCGCATCCGGATCGATGGTCGACATGGGGCAATCCTAGGGAGGGCAGTACCGTGATCACCATGACCGATTTCGCAACGGAGCGTGTCTTCGATCTCGCCGCACTGCTCAGCGATGAGGAGCGGGCGTGGCAGGCGAAGGCGCGCGCGTTCGCCACCGAGTGCATCCTGCCGACGATCGAGCAGGACTTCGAAGACAAGCACTTCCGCCGCGAGCTCGTCACCGAACTGGGAGCGCTTGGGGTGCTCGGCATGCACCTGTCCGGCTACGGAACCGCGGGCGCCGGGGCCGTGGCGTACGGCCTGGTGTGCATGGAGCTCGAGGCGGCAGACAGCGGATGGCGCACCTTCGTGAGCGTGCAAGGCTCGCTCGCGATGAGTGCGATCCACAAGTTCGGATCGGAGGCGCAGAAGCAGCGCTGGCTGCCCGGCATGGCGGCGGGCGAGCTCATCGGATGCTTCGCGCTGACGGAGCCGACCGGCGGCAGCGACCCGGCATCCATGACCACGACCGCGGTGCGCGACGGCGACGACTGGGTGATCACCGGGGCCAAGCGGTGGATCGGGCTCGCGAGCATCGCCGATGTGGCGGTGGTCTGGGCGCGCACCGCTGACGGCATCCGCGGGTTCCTGGTTCCGACTGACGTCACTGGATTCTCGGCCACACCGATCGATGGCAAACTCTCGATGCGCGCGTCGATCCAGTGTGACGTGGTGCTCGACGCCGTGCGGGTTCCTGAGGAGGCGCGCCTCCCCGACGCCGAGGGTTTGTCCGCCCCGTTCGCCTGCCTGGGCGAGGCGCGCTACGGAATCATCTGGGGCGTGATGGGCGCTGCCCGCACCTGCCTCGAGGCGGCGATCGCGCGTTCCACCAGCCGGGAGGTGTTCGGCCGGCCGATCGGCGGCATGCAGCTCATCCAGCAGAAGCTGGCCGACTCCTTCCTCGAGTACGAGAAGGGACTGCTGCTGGCGCTGCACCTCGGGCGGCTCAAGGAGGTCGGCGCGCTCACAGCAGACCAGGTCAGCGTGGGCAAACTCAACAACGTGCGGGAGGCGATCGCGATCGCCTCGACCGCCCGCAGCATCCTGGCCGGTGACGGGGTGACGAGCGAGTTCCCGGTGATGCGGCACATGGCCAACCTGGAATCGGTGCGCACCTACGAGGGCACCGACGAGGTACACACGCTCGTGATCGGGCGAGCACTCACCGGACTGGCGGCGTTCCGCTAGCTCGGGTTGTTGGCGCGACTACTGCGCGACGAAGCTCGACTTCGCCTCGGCGAGGCTGGCGAACTCCCCGAGCGGCCTGGCCAGCCCGGTCGTCGCGACGTATCGGGACCCGGCGCTTGCCTCGATCATCCCGGCGAACTCTCCGTTGCGCTTGCCCACCCAGACGCCCGCCTGCACGGCACTCCAGGCGATCGGGGTTGGCGCCCCCGGCGTTGTGGGACGTGCGCTCGTCATGGTCATCGTTGACCCTCCTCAGTCGCAGAAATCGATCCGACCTGGCCCGCTCTGCGAGCCGTCGCGATGTTCATGATCAGAGTAAACCCCACCGTTACCTCGTTGTTATAAATCTTCAGACAACTCCAAGTGAACGGGGGTCACGCGCCCAAAAATGTCAGTGGCAACCCATAAAGTGTGAATAGACCGCGACACGCCGAAAACACTAGATGTAGTGGAATGACAATCGTGTCATTCGGGTTATATAGTGAATACCCACCAGCCAGCGCAACTCAGAAGCGCTGGCACCATGTGTCTCAAACGACACCGAGAAGACTTGAGGAGGTTCGAGATGGACAACGACAGCGACAACGTCGGCGGTTACGCCGTTCCAGTCGACCCAATGGATCTTCTGCAGTGCGACAGCTGCCAGTAGAACTTCTACAGAAGTAGATTTTCTACCGGGGGCCCGCACCTAAAGATTCCGAAGCCCCGGCGACCATGAGGTCGCCGGGGCTTCATCTTTGCCCGGGCGCGGTTCGTCGAGCGGCACCGGCCGCGCCATAAACTGACGAGGTGCCAGTGAACCCAGAGCTCGTGGGGCGGGTCTTCCCGTCCACAGCGCCGTACCTCGTGGGGCGGGAGAAGGTGCGCGAGTTCGCGCGCGCCGTCTTCGCGACGAATCCCATCAATCTCGACCCGGCCGCGGCATCCGCTGCTGGATACAGCGACATCGTGGCACCACCGACGTTCGCGGTGGTGGTGCAGGAAGCGACGCTCGCGCAGTTGCTCGCGGAGCCGGACGGCGGCATCGACTTCAGCCGCGTCGTGCACGGCGACCAGCGGTTCACCTCGAGCCGGCCGATCGTGGCGGGCGACGAGCTCACGGCCACCCTCGCGGTCACCAGCATCAAGACCCTCGGAGGCAACGCGATGGTCACCGCGGAGTCCACGATCGTGGATGCCGCCGGAGCCCACGTTGTGACCGCGATCTCCACCCTCGTGGTGCGGGCCGACGCATGAGCGACCTGACTGTTGGCGAGGTGGTCGCCGAGAAGGAGTACCACTTCACGCGCGACTCGCTCGTGCGGTACGCCGGAGCATCGGGTGA
>JBDUEC010000277.1:0-2971 GCA_040002655.1 Rhodoglobus sp.
TGGATGGCGCCGGCGAGATCCGCATCTTCTGGCAGGTGGCCATCCGCCTGCTCGGGCCCGGCATCGTCACTGTGCTGTTGTTCACCCTCGTGGCGACCTGGAACAACTACTTCCTACCGCTCATCATGCTCAATAGCGGCGCGCTATACCCGCTCACGGTTGGCCTCGCGCAGCAACAGGCGACGTCGGCCGCGGGAGGTGGCGCACAAGCCCTGTTCTCGACGGTGATCACCGGCTCGTTCGTATCGATCATCCCGCTGATGGTCGCGTTCCTGTACCTGCAGCGATACTGGCAGACCGGGCTCGCGACAGGTGGCGTGAAAGGCTAGAGCATCATCCATGACTAGTGCATCAAAGAGGACCTCGGTGATCTGGTACGGCGGCGACTACAACCCTGAGCAGTGGCCCGAGGAGATCTGGGACGAAGATGTGCGTCTCATGCAGCAGGGCGGCATCAGCCTGGTGAGCCTGGGCATCTTCTCCTGGGCGAAGCTCGAGCCGCGTGAGGGAGAGTTCGACTTCGGCTGGCTGGACCGCATCGTGGAGAAGCTGCACGCGAGTGGCGTCCGCATCGACCTCGCGACCGCGACCGCATCGCCGCCCCCGTGGCTGTCGCACAACTACCCCGAGGTGCTGCCGGTGACTGGGGACGGCGTGCGCCTGCAGGTCGGAAGCCGCCAGCAGTACTGCCCGAGCTCGCCGGTGTTCCGGCGGCTCGCGGCCCGCCTGGTCGGCAAGCTCGCAGAGCGATACGGCCACCACCCCGCGCTCGAGCTCTGGCACGTGGGAAACGAGTATGGCTGCCACGTGAGCCATTGCTACTGCAGCGTTTCCGCAGACGCCTTCCGCGACTGGCTGCGCGCCAGGTACACGACGATCGACGAGCTCAATGCGAGTTGGGGCACCGCTTTCTGGTCGCAGCAGTACCAGTCATTCGACGAGGTCTTCCCGCCGAGCACGGCTCCGACGTTCCGCAACCCCGGCCAGCTACTCGATTTCGACCGGTTCTCGTCCGACGAGTTGCTGGAGTGTTACCGCAACGAGGTGGCCGTCCTTCGCGCGGCGACGCCCGACATCCCGATCACGACGAACTTCATGGGCTTCTTCGACCGTGCCGCCGACTACTGGAAATGGGCGAAGGAAGTGGATGTCGTCTCCGACGACTCATACCCCGACCCGTCCGATCCCGACTCGGCCTCCCTCGCCGCGATGACCCGCGACCTCATGCGCTCCCTGCGCGGCGGCCAGCCGTGGTTGCTCATGGAGCAGGCACCGAGCGCCGTCAACTGGCGGTCGATCAACGCCGCGAAGCGACCTGGGCAGATGCGTGCTCTGTCGTACCAGGCGGTCGCCCGCGGGGCAGATGGCATCCTGTTCTTCCAGTGGCGCCAGTCTGTTGTGGGCTCCGAGAAGTTCCACTCCGGCATGGTGCCGCATGCCGGAACGAACTCCCGGGTGTGGCGCGAGATCGAGCAACTCGGCGCAGAACTGTCCGCGCTGGGGGATCTCGCGGGCACTCGGGTCGAGGCCAGCGTCGCGATCGTGCTGGATTGGGACAGCTGGTGGAGCCTCAAGCAGGGTGCCCTGCCGGCCCAGCTGTCATACCTCGATGCGGTCCAGTCCTGGTACCGCGAGTTGTGGCGGCGTACTGTCACAGTCGACTTCGTGCCCTCGACCGGGGACCTGTCGGCGTACTCGCTCGTCATCGTCCCGTCGCTCTTCGTGGCGTCGGCGGATGCCCTCGCAAATCTCGCAGAGTACGCGGAGTCCGGCGGCAACCTGGTCGCGACCTACCAGACCGGAATCACTGACGAGCGCACGCACATCACTGCGGGTGGCTATCTTGGTCGACTTCAAGCGACGCTCGGCGTCTGGGTCGAGGAGTTCGCGCCCTTCTCTGGTCCCGCCGGCCAACCGACGCCCTCGGGGGTGCTGCGGGGCCTGCCGTCCGGCCCGGCCGATGCGACAATCTGGGCAGAGTACATCCACGCGCCCGATGCCGAGGTGATCGCCACCTTCGGCCCTGGCGCCCTGGATGGCTGGCCGGCGATCACGCGGCGCGCGCACGGAGACGGTGCCGCCTGGTACGTAGGTACCCAGCTCACCGGATCGGGGCTCAGGGATCTGCTTGACCGGGTGCTTGGTGAGGCGGCTGTGGTCGGTGTGCTCGCGACTCCGGTGGACGGGGTGGAGGCGGTGCGTCGCGCGGGTCGGCTGTTCCTGATCAGCCATCGGGACGATCTGGTAACTGTCGACGGGGTTGCTCTCGAGGGCCGTGGCGTGCACATCGGCGAGAGCTGACGGGGCCGGGATGATGAGCCACCACCTGCTGGCAATCGAGCACTACGCCGCGGTCGCGAGGACGGGAACGTCGGATGCCTAGGGGCTGGTACCGGCGGATCGGACGGACGCCGCTGGTGACGTCGACCATCATCGCCGGCGCATCGCCGCTGGGCTCGATGCCCGATCTCTACGGTTATGACGTCAGCGAATCCACGGCAGTGGATTTCGTGCTCTCCCTCCTGCGAAGTCCCATCCGTGCGATCGACACCTCGAATAACTACGGCGACGGCGCCAGCGAGCGTCGAATCGGAAGGGCGATCGAATTGGCCGGGGGCGTTCCCGACGACTTCCTGGTCATCACGAAGGTCGACTCCGCCGGGGGAGACTTCTCCGGCACTCGCGCGCGTGAGTCGTTCCGCGAGAGTATCGAGCGGCTGGGCGTTCAGAGTGTCCCGCTGCTGTTCCTCCACGATCCCGACGCATTCGACTTCGGGTACATGACTTCCGCCGGGGGCGCCGTCGACGCACTCGTTCAGATCCGCGACGAAGGGCTTGCCGATGCCATCGGCGTCGCGACCGGTGACACGAGCCTGTTGCACCGATATCTCGACCTGGGGGTGTTTGATGTGATCCTGTGCCACAACCGGTTCACCCTTGTCGATCGCAGCGCCGATGAGCTCTTCACTCG
>JBDUEC010000278.1:0-2971 GCA_040002655.1 Rhodoglobus sp.
TGGCGCGGTACTGGTCGCCGAAGGCGTGGCGGCCGATGATGATCGGCTTGTTCCAGCCGGGAACCAGGCGGGGGATGTTCGAGATGATGATCGGTTCGCGGAAGATCACGCCACCGAGGATGTTGCGGATCGTGCCGTTCGGCGACTTCCACATCTTCTTCAGGCCGAACTCCTCGACGCGGGCTTCGTCCGGGGTGATGGTTGCGCACTTGACGCCAACGCCGTGCTTCTGGATCGCGTGGGCCGCGTCGATGGTGACCTGGTCATCCGTCTCGTCGCGGTGTTCAATGCCGAGGTCGTAATACTCGAGGTTGACGTCGAGGTAGGGGTGGATCAGGGTGTCTTTGATCTTCTGCCAGATGATGCGAGTCATCTCGTCGCCGTCGAGTTCGACGACCGTTCCCTCAACCTTGATCTTTGCCACGGTGGTTCCTTTCGATGGGCCGTGCCAAGCTTACAAGAAATCCAAAGTATCTCGACATCGAGATATCTTTCGCTGCGGCCGCACGAGGTTGTTAGCCTGTGACCATGGCTGAGTTGCGACTCGAGGAACTGTCCGCGAAGACGATCGTCGCGGCGAACAACCTCACGCTGAGACGCGGCCAGGAGCAGTTCGTCACTCCACCCTCCTACGCCATCGCCGACGCGTACATCAATCCGAGCACGTCCTGGCCCCGCGTCGTGCTCGACGGCGACGAGGTCGTGGGCTTCATTCGCGGCAACTTCGACCCAGAGGCAGTGCAGGAGGAGTTTCGCAGCTGCATCTGGCGGGTGACCGTGCTGGGCGATCGCCAGGGCACCGGCGTCGGCAAGTTCGCGGTCGTGGCCCTCGCCGAGGAGGCCCGAACCCGCGGCTTCAAGCGCATAAACGCGATCTGGGAACCGGGCGACGACGGCCCCGAGGAGTTCTTCCTGCGGGTCGGCTTCACGATCGTGGGCGAGACCCAGTACGGCGAGAACATCGGCGCACTCGAGATCTGACCGTGACCGAACCCGACCAGGACTTCGTGAGCCGGGTGCTGGATGTCGTGAGCGGCATCCCGGAGGGCGCGGCCATGGCATACGGAGACGTCGCCGCCGCGATCGGATCCCGGGCACCTCGCGCCGTGGGCAACGTGATGGCCCTCTACGGATCGGACGTGCCGTGGTGGCGGGTGGTGCGCGCGAGCGGCCATCCCGCCATCCACCACGAGCACCGCGCACTCGAGTACTACCGCGCGGAGTCGACCCCGCTCAAGTGGTCCCGCGACGGGGCGTTCCGCGTCGACCTCGCCGTGGCGCGGCACCGCCCCTGACGCGGGCCCACTCAGCCGGCGTTCGCCGCAGCCTCGAGGTCGGCGATGATGAGCTTCTGCATGGTCATCATGGCCTGCACTGCGCGGCCGGCCCGCGCCGGGTCCGGATCGGATTGCAGGCGCATCAGCGCCGTCGGCACGATCTGCCAGGACAGGCCGTACTTGTCCTTGAGCCAGCCGCACTGCGACTCCTCGCCGCCGTCGGCGGTGAGCGCGTTCCAGTAGTGGTCGACCTCCTCCTGCGTCTCCACCGAGACGAAGAGCGAGATGGCCTCGGTGAATTGGAACATCGGCCCGGCGTTCAGTGCCATGATGCGCTGGCCGGCGAGCTCGAAGGTCGCGAAGAACAGCGAGCCGTCCGGCGCACGGTTCTCCTCGATCACCTTCGCGTCGGGGAAGTGGCTCGAGTAGAACGCGATGGCCTCCTCCGCGTTGTTGTCGTACCAGAGGAATGGGGTGATTGTTGTCATTGTCGTACTCCTTTCACAACTGGGTCGGAGCCGAAGCCCCGTTCTCTACATCACCAGTCCATATCAGACGAGTCTGATTAGACCAGGGAGTCGCGCCACGCAGCGTGCAACTGGGCGAAGCGGCCGGTGCCGCCGATCAGCTCGCGCGGGGTGCCATCCTCCACGATGATCCCGTGTTCCATCACGAGCACCCGGTCCGCGATCGCGACCGTCGACAGGCGGTGCGCGATGATCACGGCGGTGCGATCCGCGAGCAGCGTCTGCAGGCCCTCCTGCACCAGGCGCTCCGACGGGATGTCGAGTGATGCTGTGGCCTCGTCGAGGATCAGCACCACGGGATCGGCGATGAAGGCACGCGCGAACGAGAGCAGCTGGCGCTGGCCGGCACTCACCCGTCCACCGCGCTTGTTCACGTCGGCGTCGTAGCCGTTCGGCAGAGTCTGGATGAACTCGTGTGCGCCCACCGCCTTCGCGGCCGCAACGATCTCGTCGCGGGTGGCATCCGGCTTTCCGAGCGCGATGTTGTCTGCCACCGTGCCGGAGAACAGGTACGCCTCCTGGGTGACCATGACGATCGCGCGCCGAAGGTCCTTGGGATGCAACCGGCGCAGGTCGACGCCGTCGAGCGAGACCACGCCCTCTGAGGGGTCGTAGAAGCGCGAGATCAGCTTCGCAAGGGTCGATTTGCCCGCGCCGGTGGAGCCGACGAGCGCCACGGTCTGACCAGCAGGTAGCACAAGGTCGAACTTCGGCAGCACCACGCGGTCGCTCTTGTATGCGAACTCAACGCCGTCGAACGCGACAGTTCCCTTCGCCTGCCAGAGCGCGATCGGGGTGGTCGGATCGGGCACGGTCGGCTGTTCCTCGAGCACGCCCGAGATCTTCTCGAGCGCCGCCGCGGCGGACTGGTACGAGTTGTAGAACATCGCCATCTCCTGCGCGGGCGCAAAGAACTGGCGCGTGTAGAGCAGTGCCGCGAGCAGCACGCCGATCGCCACGCCGCCGGTCGCCACCCGCAGTCCGCCCACGAGCAGCACTGTCGCGAGCGCGACGTTGCCGATCAGAACGAGACCAGGATCGAAGATTCCGAACAGTTGGATGACGCGACCATTCGTGTAGCGGTAGTCCTCCACCAGCTCGGCGAATTCGGCCTCGTTGCGCTTCTCCTTGCGGAACGCCTTCACCGCACGGATGCCCGTCATGGTC
>JBDUEC010000279.1:0-2969 GCA_040002655.1 Rhodoglobus sp.
TCGCGCGGATCTGCCGTCGGTTCATCCCGATGATGCGCAGCACTCCGACGACCCGGTTGCGCGATGCCGCTGCGGTGATGGCGGACAGGGCGACGATGAGCATGGTCAGTGCGAGGGTCGCGAAGGCAACGATCAGCAGCGACCGCTCCACGCCGCTCGTGACGGGAGCGGTCCGAAGGTTCGCGAGCACGGCGACCGCGGATTCCACCGTGACGGTGTCCTGGAAGCCATCCGGTTGTTCGCCAGTCACGGCTCCTGCTACCGCGACCGCCACAGAAGTCGCGTCAGCCCCCGGCGCCAGTGAGGCGAGCATCAGGTCGGGCACCTGCCCCGCCATTCCCAGTTCGTCCCGCGCCGTGACGTCGGCAAGCACCCAGTGCCGGCTCGCACCGGGCAGGGCCTCGGCGTCGATGACCCCGACCGCGGTCGCCAGGCTGTTGGCCACGTGCAGCTCCGTGCCGTCGATTCGGGATGCCCAGTCCGACGAAACCAGAATGGCCAGCCGCCCATCGACCTTCGCCGAGAGGTTCGGAATGTCCGGGCGCACAGCGTGCAGCGCGGCCGTGTCTGCCAGCACCACGGTCGCCTCACTCACACCGGCCTCGTCGGAGAAGTCGACACCCGATTTCGACACGATCGACACCGCGTCGCCGACCCCCGGTAGGGCGCTCACCCGCTCGACGAGCGTGTCCGGCAGGTCGTGCGCCGTCACCTGCAGGTCGGCACCGACCTGGTCGCGCGCAGACTGCTGCAGCCCACCCGCCACCGTGGAGATCATCACCGCGGTGAACACGACCGTGGAGATGCCGGTCACGAGCGCCAGGATGGCGATCACCCCGACCGCCGGATCACGGATGGCGCGCACGGATCCGACGCTGGCGGTGACCGCCAGCCTGCCGCGCACCGCCCTGTGGATGCCGCGCAGCGGAAGCGGGTAAAGACGGATCACGACGAGCCCAACCACCGCCGCCAACAGGAGTGGCACCGCGGAGAGCAGCGGATCGATGCCAACCGCTGCACTCGATTCGACCAGTCCACGGCGCTGCAGCAGGTAGACGGCGACCGCCGCCAGGGCGACGGTGGCGACCTCAACGACCCAGTGCCCCGGAGCCTGCGTGACCGACAGGTCCTCCCTTCCCTCGCGCAGGGTTCTGCCATTGACGAGCAGCGCCGCAAGGAGCACAGGAATCAGGGCGATCACTGCAGGAGCGAGCCAGCCCCCGACACCCACTGCCTCGGGGAGCACAATCGCCGCGAGCACGATGGCCACGGCGGCACCGGGCAACGCGATCAGGGCGGCCTCGATCACGGTCGGAAGCCGCGCCTGGGCGGGGGATGCCCCTCGGGCGATAGCGAGCGCGAGCCCGGTGCGACGGCGCCTCACGAGCGCCCGGATGCACAGGGCGTAGGCCGCAACGAGCACCCCGACGAACCCGGAGAGGCTCAGCGCAATCAGCGCGGACATCGCCGCGACCTTTGCGCCCGTCGCCTTCAGTACGTCATCGAAGGCGGTGCGAAAACTCAGTTCACCGTCGGGAAGGGACACCGGCGACGCGGTCATCGCCCGCACCTGCTGGCCCAGTTCGGCAAGATCCGCGTAGTGATACGCCGCCGGGTCGATAGGGATCCAGGCCGCAACTTCGCCGGCCGAGAAGTCGTCCGCAAGGGGAGTGAGCGAGGCTGGATTCACGAGCGCGCTCGTCTCGATCCTCAGGGGATCGCCCGGTTCGCGCACGACGGTCGGTCCGACGAGGTCGGGAGCGTGCAGCCAGAACCGGTCGGCGGCATCCACCAGCTCGTAGATGCCAGCAACGACATAGGGGCCGGATTGCGATTCGACCAGATCGCCGATTGACACACCGATCTCGTCCGCTGATGCCTTCGACAGGGCGATCTCCACGGGCAGCGTTGGGTCGCTCGACTGAGCTGGTGCGGTCCATGGCCGCGGCTCCTCGCCGGCGAGGTAACGCACGTGCTCGGCCGGCTTCGGGTCGATCGTGAGCCGCACCCTCAGAACCACCAGGGGCGTTTTCGCGAAGGTGGCATCCCGGGCCTGCCCCCGCAGCAGCCAGTGCGCAGCGGAGGCGCCGTCGGCGAGCGGGGCGGGAAGGCTCGACGGTAGGCCGGAGACCACCGAGTCGGTGTCCGCGAGGATTTCCTGCGCCGAACGACCGTACCCGGAGCCGATCGCGAGACTGCCGGTGCCGCTCAGGTCGATCCGAGTCTGGGGTAGCGCACTGAGCTCGAAGGTCAACTCATCGGTGCCCAGGCGCAACAGTGCGCGCGGCGCCAGGGCGACGGCGAAGACGGTGACGGCCACGAGCACTCCGATGAGAACGGATGTGCCGACTCCGGCCCTGATGTGCCGGGCCAGCAGCCGCGGCACCGTGACGTCCCGGCTCATTCCGGCTCCCCATCCGGCATGGCGGTTCGCACCAACGCGCTCACCCGGCGGCGAGCGACCAGCACCACGACAGCAGCACCGATGCACAGCGCTCCGACCAGCACGGCGAGCCCGAGAAGATCGATTCGCAGACCGGTGCTGATCGAGACATAAGGGAGGGTCACGGCCGCACGAGCGAAGTACGGGATGGTCAGGGCCGAAACCAGCGCGCCGGCAGCGAGGCCTCCGGCGGCGCCGAGCGCAAGCACCACCACGAGTTCAGTGGACAGGATGCCGGCCTGGTCTTTCGACCGCATCCCCAGCGCACGCAGCACGGCAAGGTCGTTGCGGCCAACGCGGAGCCGGGCGCGGGCAGACGACGAGACGCCGAGGAGGGCAAGCAGCGCGACGCAGATCGCCGCCGCCCAGAGGGTGAGCGCGGCCGCACCAAGCACCTCGCGCCCGGCGGGGTCGTTCCTGGTATCGATCTGGCTGTTGGCCGGGAGCACGGTGCGCAGGGCCGATTGCGCACCGTCGGGGTCATCCGTCGTCACCCAGAGGTCGCGCGGATCGGCGGGCGCGGCGG
>JBDUEC010000280.1:0-2930 GCA_040002655.1 Rhodoglobus sp.
GATGTCGACTACATCTCGTGCCACGCCTACTACGAGGAGAAGAACGGCGATCTCGCCAGCTTCCTCGCATCGGCCGTGAACATGGACCACTTCATCGAATCGATCGTCGCGACTGCCGATCACGTGAAGGCAGTGCTCCAGAGCGACAAGACCATCAATATCTCGTTCGACGAGTGGAATGTCTGGTACGTCGATCGATACCACAACGTCGACAAGATCACCGAGATCGAGGATTGGCCGGTGGCACCTCGGCTGCTCGAGGACATCTACTCCGTGGCGGATGCTGTGGTCTTCGGCAACCTGCTGATCTCCCTGATCCGGCACGCGGACCGCGTGACCTCCGCCAGCCTCGCCCAGCTCGTGAACGTGATCGCCCCGATTATGACCGAGCCAGGGGGAGCTGCCTGGCGCCAGACCACCTTCTTCCCGTTCGCCGAGACCTCACGGTTGGCCAAGGGCGACGCGCTCACCCTCAAGCTCACGTCGGACACCTACCTGACCGAGCAGTACGGCGAGGTGAACCTGGTCGACGCGGTGGCGACCCACGATGCGCAGACGGGGGCCACATCCGTCTTCCTCGTGAACCGCAGCCAGGACCAGCCAGCCACGGTCACTATCGACGTGCGCGCCCTCGGCGCGGTCGCCGTGGTCTCCGCCCAGACCATGAGCGATTCCGACGTCTACGCGAAGAACACTCTCTCTAACCAGGAGCGCGTCGGACTCACCGTGAATGACTCGGCCGTGGTGGGCGACGGCACGATCACCGTCACCCTGCCCGCGGTCTCCTGGACCGCCCTGGCGCTTGCGTAGTGGGCGAGGTCGCCGGGTGCGCGCTGCGTCGGCGCTCGCCTCAACCATCGCCGCGCTGTTTCTGCTCGCCCTCGCCGGATGCTCGGCGACCCCGCCCGAGCTGACGCTGTCGGGCGACCTGGCTGCCCACGATCCCGCCCTCGTCGCCCATGCGGACGGCGGCGACTGGTACGTGTACTCGACCGGGAGCGCGGCGGGGGATGGCAACATCCAGATCCGCAGTTCGCCCGACGGCAGGGACTGGTCGTACGTCGGTGAGGTGTGGCCGAACAAGCCGGACTGGATCGTGGCCACCATCCCCGGAGTCACCAACCTGTGGGCACCCGATCTCACCGAGCACGACGGCACCTGGTACCTGTACTACGCGGCATCCACCTTCGGCTCCAATCACTCGGTGATCGCGCTCGCGACCAACACCACCCTCGACCCGAACAGCCCCGACTACCGCTGGGTGGACCGGGGGCCGGTCCTCGAGTCCCAGAAGAGCGACGACTTCAACGCGATCGATCCCGGCGTGGCAGTGGATGCCGACGGCGACCCCTGGATGGCGTTCGGCTCGTTCTGGAGCGGCATCCGCATGGTGCCACTCCACTGGTCCGACGGCAAGCTCGCCGACGAGGCGGAGCCGCTTCGTCTCGCGGATCGCCTCACCCCACCGAATGCGATCGAGGGCGCCTCGATCATTGCTCATGACGGGTGGTACTACCTGTTCGTCTCGCGTGACTCCTGCTGCCGCGGGGTGCACAGCACCTACAACATGGCGGTCGGCCGGTCGCAGCAGATCACCGGCCCATACGAGGATCGCGATGGCGTCTCGATGCTTGCCAACGGCGGCACGATCCTGTTGGCGACGGATGGTTCGGTGATCGGCCCGGGTGGAGAGTCCGCGTCGGGCGGATATCTCGCCTTCCACTACTACGACGGCGACAACGGCGGGGCAACCCACCTCGAGATCCGCCCGATCACCTGGGGGCCGGACGGGTGGCCGAGCATCGGGTAGCGGCCCTGCCGCGCTCCCACTAGCGTCGCAGTATGAGAATTCTCCTGGTCGGTTCCGGCGGCGTCGGCAATGCCATCGCCAAGATCGCGGCGCGGCGATCCTTCTTCGAACTGATGGTCGTGAGCGACTACGACCTGTCCAGGGCCGAGGAGACGATCGCCTGGATCGAGGCGAAGCACGGGCCGCAGAATGGGCGGTTCGTGGCCGCGAAGATCGACGCGTCCAACCCGGATGACGTGGCATCCGTTGCCAAGGCACACAGCGCTACCCACGTGATGAACGCGGTCGAGCCCAAGTTCGTCCCGACGATTTTCGCCGGGGCATTGGAGGCGGGCGCCGACTACCTGGACATGGCGATGAGCCTGTCGGAGCCGCATCCCACCGAGCCGCATTCGAAGACCGGGGTCAAGCTCGGCGACGACCAGTTCGCGCAGTCGCCGGACTGGGAGACTGCTGGTCGGCTCGCCCTCGTGGGCATGGGCGTCGAGCCGGGTCTGAGCGACGTGTTCGCGCGCTACGCCGCCGACCACCTGTTCAGCGAGATCGACGAGCTGGGCACGCGCGACGGCGCGAACCTCGTGGTGCGCGACGAGGCCGGCAACGAGATCTTCGCCCCCTCGTTCAGCATCTGGACGACCATCGAGGAGTGCCTCAACCCGCCGGTGATCTGGGAGAAGGACACCGGCTGGTACACCACGGAACCGTTCAGCGAGCCGGAGGTATTCGAGTTTCCGGATGGCATTGGACCGGTCGAGTGCGTCAACGTGGAGCACGAGGAGGTGCTGCTCATGCCGCGCTGGGTCGATGCCAAGCGCGTCACTTTCAAGTACGGGCTCGGCAACGAATTCATCGGCATCCTCAAGACCCTCCACCAGCTCGGGCTCGACAAGACCGCGCCGCTGCGGGTGCGCAGCGCCAACGGTCCTGTGGAGGTCGCACCGCGCGACGTCGTGGCCGCAGGCCTGCCCGACCCGGCAACGCTCGGTCCGCGGATGACCGGCAAGACTTGCGCGGGCGTCTGGGTGACCGGAACGGGCACCGACGGCACACCACGCGAGGTGTACCTCTATCACGTGAGCGACAACGAGTGGACGATGGCCGAGTACGAGAGCCAGTGCGT
>JBDUEC010000281.1:0-2928 GCA_040002655.1 Rhodoglobus sp.
ACGGTGTAGCCGATCGCCCCGACCAGCAGCATGACCACGATGACGGATGCCACGGCCGCAGCCGCCCGCAACCACAGCGACCGCGGCGGTCGCCGCACGGCCACCCACGTCACGATGCACGCCGCGGCGGCCATCGCTGGGCCGAGAAGCGGACCGGCATCCGCCTCCCCCACCACCTCGACATCGAGCAGCAGGCTTGTGAAGCCCCACAGCGCGATGAGCGCGGCGAGGTAGACGACCGTTGCGAGTACCGGAAGCAGCTCGGGGTTAGACGGCGGTGGAAACTCCCGCGTTTGCATGCTCCGCCTTCTTCTCAGCGAGCTCGCTCTCGAACTTGGCGCGTGCCTCGGCGTTCCTCGTCCTGACACTGCGACCGCGCCGGGCGATTGCAGCGCCGGTCCACAGCGACACTTCGCGAGCGAGAAGAGCGGAGACGATGATGAACGGGTTTCTGAGCTCCGCCGCGAACCGCGCTGACGCCTCGGCGGGGGTGTTGGAGATGACGCCGGTGCCGAGCAGGCCGAGGCCGATAGTGCCGAAGTACACGAAGACCGCGATCAGGATGCTGCCGATGATGTAGCCCCACCACGCGGCCCGGTTGAGGATCAGCACGAGCAGCACGAAGCCGACCACGAAGAACAGCACGGGAATGTAGAAGGATGCCTGGCCGAGGAAGCCGAAACCGAATGGCGCGCCACTGGCCACTCCGACGATCGCGGTGATGACGGCGAGTAGTGCCGTGAAGACCAGCGCAGAGACGATCGCGATGACCGAACCGATTCCGCGGTTGCCCTTCTTGGCGGGCGGGGCCGGGGTGGTCACGTAGACGACGCGCTCGGCGGGTTGGGTGGGAGAGACTTCCGCGTCGGTCATCGGCACCGTCTCAACCTGAGCTTTCTCGACGACCACGGGCGTCTCGTCTACGACGGGGGTGTCTTCGACGATCTCAGCGTCCACGATGTCTGCCTTCGTGTTGCGCGGCTTCTTCGTTTCTGGTGTGGGGGTCTCGTCGGTCATTGCCTGCTCCTCCTGCGACGCCCTGCGGTGCGGGCGATTCGGTCACACTCTAGCAACGCGCGCAACCGTGCGGCAGGGGTAGCGAAGTCGAACACGCAACCCGTACGAGCCCAGCCCTACCCGCCAGGCGTCGGGTCTGGTGTGGGCTCGCCGCTCGGTTCCTCGGTCGGCGCCGGGGCGGTCGTCGCGGCGGGTGCGGGAGGGGGCGTGGCGGATGCCGCAGCAGCCGCCTCGGCCCGTTCCGCCGCGAAGGCCGCAGGGTCGCGCACGATGAACAGGTAACCGGTGATCGACCCGGTACCGGCTCCGGCGGTGGCGGAATTTGTGAAATCGAAGCCGGTCGCCAGGAACAGGCGCTTTCCGACCTGCATCGCCTTCTCGAAGTTCAGCAGATTCGCGAAGTCGCCCGTCACGTTGATGGTGATCGCGACGGTGAAGAGTTTCGACGCCAAGGCGGAGCTCGGCGCAACGGCGATGGTCGGTGCGCCGTTTGCCGCGGGCGCGACGGTGGTCGTCGCATCCGTCGGGGCCGGCGTGGCCGTGCTGCTCGGATCCGGGGTTGGGGCAGGCACGCTTCCGTCTGCGGCAGCGGCGAAGTTGGATGCCTCTGCCGCCAGCACCTTCGACACCACGACCCCTGCGGCCGACGCGGTCGCCTGCACCTGGTCGAGGAACGCGTCCATGTCGGGTGAACTCGGCACCTCCAGTTGCAGCACCGCGAGATCCTTCTTCAGGTCCTTCAGGTGCTTGAACTGGTCGCGGAGGGTGACCAGCGCCGCCTCCTGGGCCGCGTTCTGGGCATCCACTCCGGTCTTCTGGTCGAGCGCTGACTGCGCCTCGGTGAGCTTGGGCGAGACGCCCAGCAACCAGCCCAGGGCGATGACAGCGATGGTGGCGATCACCGCCCCGAATAGCCAGATGCGATTGCCGGTCATTTCTTCACCTCCGGTTGCGTTCCGTCTGGCAGGAAGCGCCCGGACAGGGCACCCTGGTCGACGTTGAGTGTGATCGTCGTCGAGTAGTCAGTGCCGTTGAATTCGACCAGGTCTGGGGTCGCGTCTGCGAAACCGGGCAGCTTCGAGAGGCTGCGCACGAGCACGGCGGCATCGGGAACGGTGGGGCTTTTGACCACGATGGTGAGTGTGGCGATGCGACCCTCGCGCAGCGGCCCGCCCGGCAGCAGCGGCGGACCCCACGGCGGCTCGCCGAGGAGGGTGCCGGAGTCCAGCGTGGAGCCGGCGGGCAGGTAGCTCGCGATCGAGTAGATCAGGTCTGACCACATCACCTCGGTGGAGGTGGCCACGCCGCGTGCCTGCGTCGTCGCAGCCACGAGGCTGGCGACCGTGGTGGCATCCGCGTACTTCAGTTGTTCGGTAAGTAACTCCTGCGTGTGCGCCTGTGCAGCCTCCAGCTTGGACTGGGCATCCGCCGCGTACAGGGAGGCCAGGGCGTACCCGGCACCGACCACGAGCACGGCAGCCACGACCAGTCCGGCGAGAGCGCGGCGCATCGCGCGAGCCCTTGAGCGTTGGGCGACCTCGGGCGGCAGCAGGTTGACCCGTGGTTCCCCGCCGAGTTCGACGGATGCCGGCGAAGTCCTCGAGCGGCCGCTCATGACACGGATCCAAGCGCGAGGGCGTACGCGGTCGTCATGGAATCCTGCTGCTCCCGCGTTGGTCGCAACTTCGAGTTGGACGCGAGTTGCGATCCGCCGAGCGGCTCGGCCTGCGCCACCTGCACGCCGGTGAGGTCGCCGAGCGCGCGCACCAGACCGGAGAGCTGGCTTCCGCCGCCGGAGACCACCACGCGGTTGAGCACGGAGCCGGGTTTCGAGTTCACGTAGTAGTTGAGCGTGTTCCGAATGCTCGTCAACTGCTCGCCGGCCACCTCGTAGATGATCTCGACCACAGG
>JBDUEC010000282.1:0-2889 GCA_040002655.1 Rhodoglobus sp.
TGGGAGGCGATCCGCCAGATCGAGCACCTGCCCGCGATTCCGCCCGCCGATTTCGATGTGCCCAGCCAGGCGCTGAGCTTCGTCTCGGAGCTCGTGGTGATCGACCACCGCGACGGCACGGTGCAGTTGATCGCAGCCGCGCTCAACGACGGTGCGGAAGCGCCGGAGGCGATGTGGTCGTCCGCCCAGTCCCGCCTCGACGCGATGCAGGCTAAGCTCGCCGGGCCGTCGGAGGCCTGGCTTGCCGAGGTGGACCTGGCCACGGCATCCGCTCCCATCGCCCGCGTGGAGCGCCAGAGCTACTACGACGCGATCGAGCGCTCCAAGAAGTACATCCGCGACGGCGACGTGTTCCAGGTGGTGGTGTCGCAGCGATTCGACCACGAGATCACGGCCGACCCGATCGACGTGTACCGGGTGCTTCGCACGCTCAACCCCAGCCCGTACATGTACCTGCTGCAGTTGGTTGACCCGGCTGGCGAGCCGTACTCGATCGTGGGCTCGAGCCCCGAGGCACTCGTGAAGGTGTCGCAGGAGCGGGTGTACATGCACCCGATCGCCGGCTCCAGGCCGCGCGGCGACTCACCCGAGCGGGACGGGGAGTTCGGCGAGGAGTTGCTCGCCGACCCGAAGGAGAAGGCCGAGCACCTGATGCTCGTGGACCTCGCCCGCAACGACCTGCTCAAGGTCTGCGTTCCCGGCACCGTCGAGGTCACCGAGTTCATGCTGGTCGAGCGGTTCAGCCACATCATGCACCTGGTCTCCTCGGTCGAAGGCAACCTGCGACCGGATGCCAACTCGATCGACGTGTTCCGCGCCACGTTCCCCGCCGGCACGCTCTCCGGGGCCCCCAAGCCGCGCGCGCTCGAGATCATCGACGAACTCGAACCGGCCCAGCGCGGCGTCTACGGGGGAGTCGTGGGCTACTTCGGCTTCGCCGGGGATGCCGACCTCGCGATCGCGATCCGCACCGCCACGATCGTGGGCGGCCTCGCCCGCGTGCAGGCAGGAGCGGGGCTCGTGGCCGACTCCGACCCGGCCACGGAGTACCAGGAGTCCCAGAACAAGGCCGCGGCTCCACTGCGCGCCGTCGCGATCGCGAACGCGATGAAACGGGTGAAGTGACCGATCCGCGAAGGCTCAAGCTCCTCGGCATCCTGGCCGGGGTGGTGACGAGCGCGCTCACGCTACTCGCCTGGACGCAGCAGTGGTTCGGGCTCACCCTGACGACCGGCCAGGTGCTGCCGGTCGGGGGCGATGTCGGCGGGCCCGCGCTCGTGGCACTGGCCCTCGCCGGGCTGGCACTGGTGGCAGCGCTCAGCATCGCCGGGCGGTTCTTCGGGGTCGTGCTCGGCGTCCTGGAGGCGGCCATCGGGGGGCTGGTGGTGCTGACGTCCGCACTGTCGATCGCCGACCCCGTGAAGGCCACTGCGAGCGTGGTGACGGGCGCGACGGCCGTGAGCGGCGACGCTGCCGTGCGCGAGCTGGTGGCATCCGTTTCGGTGACCGCGTGGCCGTGGTTCGCGATCGTGTTCGGCGCGTTGACCGCGATCGTCGGCGTGTTCATCGCCGTCACAGCGCCGCGCTGGCCCGACGGCTCGCGCAAGTACCGCGCGGTGCGACTCGAACAGCCCGACGCCGAACAGGACGCCGTCGGCGCGTGGGATGCGCTGAGTGAGGGCGACGACCCGACCGTGGCGGGCCGGAAGTGAGAGCGCCATCCCCGCTACAATTTCAGACGACCCCATTGGAACGGAGCCCTTCATGAGCATTGAGTCAGACCCCGGACACGGCAACTCGCCTGCGGCCTGGACGGCAGTGATCATCATGCTCGTCGCGTTCACCATCGGCACGTTCGCCTTCTGGTTCAACATTCCGTGGCTCGTCATCGCTTCCGCCGGCCTCGTGGTCGTCGGGCTCATCGTCGGCGGCATCCTCGCGAAGGCCGGTTACGGGGTTGGCGGCGCCAAGTACGCACCCAAGGCGCACAACTAGAGTGCTCGCCGAACTCGTAGCCGGAGCCCTCGACGACGCTTCGGCCCGCAGGGCTGCCCGCAGTCTCTCCGAGGTCGAAGCGGATGCCCTGGCCCGCCCCGCGGCGATCGATGCGGTGGCAGCGCTCGCACCGTCCGATCGCGTGAAGATCATCGCCGAGGTGAAGCGTGCGAGCCCGTCCCGGGGACCGCTCGCCGACATCCCGGACCCAGCTGCCCTCGCCGCGGCCTACGAAACCGGTGGTGCGAGTGCCGTGAGCGTGCTCACCGAGGGCCGCAAGTTCGGCGGCTCGCTCGCCGACCTGGAGAGCGTGCGTGCCGCCGTGTCGATCCCGGTGCTGCGCAAGGACTTCATCGCCGAGCCGTACCAGGTGTTCGAGGCGCGCGCGGCCGGCGCCGACCTCGTGCTGCTCATCGCGGCCGCGCTCGAGCAGCCGACGATGCAGGAGCTGTTCGATCTGATCGGCGAGCTGGGCATGGCCGCGCTCGTCGAAACGCACAACGCCGACGAGGTCAGCCGAGCGCTCGACCTCGGTGCATCGATCGTCGGCGTGAACGCCCGCGACCTCAGCACTTTCGAACTCGACCAGGACCTGTTCGGCAGCCTCGCCGACAGCATTCCGAGCGGTGTCATCCGCGTCGCAGAGTCTGCGGTGAAGGTGCCGGCCGATGTCGCCCATTACCGTGCGGCCGGGGCCGACGTGGTGCTGGTGGGCGAAGCCCTGGTAACGGGCGACCCGATCGCCACCCTGGCCGAATTCCTGGCCGCCTGATGGCTCTGCGGGACGAACTCGGGCCGTACTTCGGTGAGTACGGCGGGCGCTTCGTGCCCGAGTCACTCATCGCCGCCCTGGACGAGCTGGATGCCGCCTACAACGCGGTCAAGGTCGACCCC
>JBDUEC010000283.1:0-2886 GCA_040002655.1 Rhodoglobus sp.
TCAGCCTCACCGCGATCGAGTCGGGCCTTGCCGGCTTCGGCGCCGAGCGGCTCGCGGATGTCACGCGGGGCGGCGCGTGGTACATCGGCGCACTTGCTGCCCCCGGTATCGCTGGCCTGCTCTTCGAGAAGCAAGCCAAAGCCTTCATCGGCGACCACCTGTATCCGCTGTACGGCGTTTCCCGTGCCGCGGTCACTGAGACGGACGTCACCGAGTTCGCCCGCACGTACGGCAGGCCGGGCGGATTCTCCGGCGCCGCAGGGCTCTACCGGGGGATGCTCACCGAGGGCGAACAGTTCCACACGCTGGCCCAGGATGCTCCGTTGCGGCTTCCCGTGACGACCATCGGTTCACGCGGCGGTGGATTCACGCACGCTGCGTTCAGTGGCGTGTCCAGCCGGGAGGTGGCCGCCATCCACCTTGACGGCGTCGGACACTACGTCGCGCAAGAGGCACCACAGCGCCTAGCCGACGCCCTCCTCGGAGCATTCGCCGCCAGCGCCAATGGTGCCGCATAACAAAAGGAGAGCCCGTCCACCTCGGGTGTGGACGGGCTCTGCGTTCGCAAACAACAATCGACTGCTGGCGGGTTACCGCGCCGGACCAGGCCGAGCGCAGACAGCGACGATCACGTAAAAGATGCGTACGAATGGAAAGCTAGCAGTATATTGCCCCAGCGTTCAAGAGCCCGGCCCGGGGAATCCTTCGCTCAACTGGGGAACGTCGATGTCGCCGACCAGCCCGATCGCCCGGCGAGCGGCCGCCGGCTCATGGTTAACCACCGCACCGAGCAACTGCCGCTGGGCCTCGACGAGCGCGGGCAGGTCGATGCGCTCCGGCAAGTGCATACTGCCGAGCCGCACGATGTGCACGACGGAGGTGATCGCGCGCTGCAGCGTCTGGTTCGTCGACGCCGCGGCGAGGTGGCTGAAGAACGAGAGGTTCCACCGGGCGATGCCCTGGAGGTCGCCGCGCTGCACCGCGTCGAGGAAGTGCTCGTGGTCGGCTCGCATGGCCGCCAGCACCGCTCCGCTCGCAGTGGGCACGGTCTCAGCCACCACCGCGGCGTAGAGCGACACCCACACGACCATCGCCTCGGCCGTCTGTTGCGGTGTCACCTCGGCGATGCGGGTGAACCGGTTAGCGGATGCCTCGACGATGCCGATCTCGCGCAGCCGCAGCAGCGCCTCACGAACCGGGGTGCGCGACACCCCGAGTTGCTCGGCGAGTGCGGCATCGCTGATGCGTTGCCCGGGCTGCAGCCGACCCTCGTGCACGTCGGACAGGATGCTGTCGAACACCGCGGTCACGACCGGGCTGGCGGCGAGCCCAGACTGCACAGCTTCGTCTACCCCGGTCATTCGTCCGATACTACGGGCATGCGGCGCCGGCGTTCGCACTCGGCGACTACAGGAACATTGGCCTGTCGTCGTCGTCGCCATCGATGCCGAGGTCGAGATCGACGACAACGGGCACGTGGTCGCTCGGGGCTTCGCCCTTGCGCTCGTTCCGGTCGATGCGGGCGCCGGTGACGAGATCGTCGAACGCCTTCGACCCGAGGATGAAGTCGATGCGCATCCCCTCGTTTCGGGGGAAGCGCAGCTGCTGGTAGTCCCAGTAGGTGTAGCCCTCGACGCCGCGGCTGCGCACCACGTCAATCAGTCCGGATGCCTGGAAGGCCGCGAAGGCGTCGCGTTCCGGTTGGCTCACGTGGGTGCGGCCCTCGAAGGCGGCGACGTCCCAGACGTCGGTGTCGAGAGGTGCGATGTTGAAGTCGCCCATGAGCGCGAGCGGCGTTGTTGGGTTCTTCGCCATCCACGCCGCCATCTCGGTGTTGAGGTTCGCGAGCCACTCGAGCTTGTACGGGTAGTGCGGGTTGTCCAGCTCGCGACCGTTCGGCACGTAGAGGCTCCACAACCGCACACCGTTCACGGTGACGCCCAGGGCCCGAGCCTCTTTGGGCAGGATGCCCGCGTCATCCGCTTTGCCGAAGCCGGGCGCGGTCTCGAAGCCGACAGCGACATCCTCGATGGGCAGCCGACTGGCGAACGCGACGCCGTTCCACTGGTTGAGCCCATGCAGGACCACGTCGTAACCGGCCGCTGTGAACGGCTCGTACGGGAACTGATCCTCTTTGCACTTGATTTCCTGCATGGCGACGACATCAATGTCCTCACGCACCAGCCAGTCGACCGTGCGCCCGACTCGCGCGCGGATTGAGTTGACGTTCCAGGTGGCTACACGCATACCTGAACGCTACCGGCGGCCACTGTGGCCGGCCAATCGAGCGCAGCGTCACCCGCCAATGTGGCGCTCGGGAGGTCTGGGCAGGTGGCGCTCAGTAGTCTTGACTCGTGAACGAAGCACGGCAGCAGCTCATCGACTACATCTCGTCCGAAGCCGTTTTCCACGGTGACTTCACGCTCACCAGCGGCAAGAAGGCCACCTACTACATCGACCTGCGCAAAGTGAGTCTTGATCACCGCGTCGCACCGCTGATCGGGCGGGTGATGGTCGACCTGATCGGCGGCGTCGAGAATGTGGCCGCAGTCGGTGGGCTCACCATGGGTGCCGACCCGATCGCGGCGGCGGTGCTTCACCAGGGCGCATTGCTCGGCAAGAACTACGACGCGTTCGTCGTGCGCAAGGAACCGAAGGATCACGGTCGCGGCAAGCAGGTCGAGGGCCCCGATCTCGAGGGCAAGCGCGTGATCGTGCTCGAGGACACATCGACCACCGGCGGTTCGCCCCTCAAGGCGATTGAGGCCCTGAAGAAGGTTGGCGCCGAGGTCGTTGGCGTCGCGGTGGTCGTCGACCGCAGCACCGGCGCGCGGGAGGTCATCGAAGCAGCCGGCTACCCGTACTTCGCGGCGATCGGCCTCGACG
>JBDUEC010000284.1:0-2883 GCA_040002655.1 Rhodoglobus sp.
GGGTCTATCTCGACCCGGCCGGGCATCCGTTCTGCCTGTGCGTGGGCTGATCAGCCGACGGGCGTGAAGTGGTTCTGCAAGCAGGCGCGGACCAGCTGTCGTCCCTGTTCGAGGTAGGCGGGGTCGCCGTCGTTGTCGCGGGCGAATGCGCGCGCAACGATGGCGTCCGTTGCCTCGATGGCGATCTCAAAGGCGAGGCGCGCCTCGGAACTTGAGTCTGTGTCGAAGCGGGCCGCCAGGGCGTCGAACATGCGGTCGGCGAGTACGGAATTCGCGGGGCGGACGGATGCCGGCGGCCGCAGGTCGATCACGTCGCCGATGCGCAGCGACCGGAAGCCGGGCTCGGTGCGGAACGCGTCCACGAACACCCCGAACGCCCCCGACATCGCGTCGATCCACGACTCGTGCCTGGGGTCGGCGATCGCCGCCATCGCGCGTTCGGTGACGCGCTCGTAGTTACGGGCGGCCAGCGCCTGGAGCACCGCCAGCCGATCTGGGAAGTACCGATAGACGGTTCCGATCGACGCGCCGGCCCGCTCGGCGACCATAGCCGTGGTCAGCCGTTCGTAGCCGAGCTCGTCTATCACCGCTGCCGCGGAATCGAGCAGCGTCGCAAGCCGCTTGGTACTCCGCGCCTGCACCGGCTCATTCCGGACTATTACCAAGCCCTCGCTTGCCTGACCAAGCGGAACAGTGCTCGTCACAATGCCTCCCTGTGTTGGGCGAAAGCATATCGCGCCCCCGATGCGGGGGCGTTTGGTTGACGTCCACAACAATCACGCGTCGCGGGGGCGCGGGCACCCCATGACAGACTGGACGCATGGCCCGCCCCCGAAAGTCGACCGTCGTCTCCGAGGCGGCGGCCCCCTTGATTCACCGGGCGGCGCGCATCGAGGATGCCTTCCACGGCTGGCGGGAACGTCGCGGTCGCAAGCGCGGACTCCGCACCACGATCGTGCCGTACACCGGCTACGGTGCCCCCGGCTGGACCAGGGTGCTCTGCCGAGTAGTGCTCGCCCGGGGAGACGCCCCAGCGAAACAGCGCGCGGCGAAGGTACGCGGCTGGCGCAGCTTCTTCAGCATCCCGGTGGACGACGTCGTGGTCACGATCAGCGCCGGCGGGGTCGAGCAGCGGGTCACTGCCGACCGTGGCGGGGTCATCGACACCCGGCTCGAGGTGGAACTGTCCCCCGGCTGGCACTCCATCACCCTGTCGACCGATGACACCGAGCCGGTCACAGCCCCGGTCTTCATCGTCGACCCCGCGGTGACTTTTGGAATCGTCTCCGACATCGACGACACCGTGATGGTGACGTCGCTCCCCCGCCCGTTCCTCGCGGCCTGGAACACCTTCGTGCTCGACGAGCATGCGCGCCGCCCCGTGGCGGGCATGGCGGTGCTCTACGAGCGACTCTCGAACGCCTACCCCGGCTCCCCGGTGGTCTACCTCTCCACCGGCGCGTGGAACGTCGCCCCGACGCTGACCCGGTTCCTGGAGCGCAACCTGTACCCGGCTGGCGCCCTCCTGCTGACCGACTGGGGGCCCACGCACGACCGCTGGTTCCGCAGTGGCCGGGAGCACAAGCGCTCCTCGTTGGACCGTCTTGCGGTCGACTTTCCCGGCATCCGCTGGCTGCTGGTGGGTGACGACGGGCAGCACGACGAGGATCTGTACGGAGCCTTCGTGGAGCGGCATCCGCAGAGCTCGCTGGCCGTGGCGATCCGACAGCTGTCCCCGGGTGAAGCGGTGCTCGCCGGGGGTCGGAGCGCACCGACCGGTCACGAGGGGCAGGACGAAGTGCCGTGGTTCTTTGCCCCGGACGGCGCCGGTCTTTCCGAACTGATCGCCGACGCCGGCATCCTCCCGAAGAACTAACGCACCCGCGGGGCGGGCTGCCGTTTCGCCCAGGTTGCCGGGCCGTTCGATCCCGCCCGGTAGGTCTCGAGTGGCACCTCGTCTTTGCGCCAGGCGGCGAGGATCGGTCCGACGATGCGCCAGCACTCCTCGGCGACATCCCCGCGCACGGAGAGGGTCGGATCGCTGTTCAGGATGCCGGCGATGACCTCGCCGTAGGCGTCGAGCTCGCCCTGCGCGAATTCGGCGGACATCACGATCGCGTCGAGTTCGAATGGGCTACCCGCACCATTGATGTTGAGGTCGAACTCGAGCGTCTCCGGGCTCAGGCCGATGCGCAGGGCCGCCGGCGTCTGGTGCCCCTTGAGGCCGGTCGGCAGGTGCGGAACATCCTTGAAGGTGATCGTGATGCCCTTCGCGGAGTCGGCGAGCGCCTTGCCGGAGCGCAGCACGAACGGGACTCCCGCCCAGCGCCAGTTCTCCACCTCCAGGGTGATCTCGGCGAGCGTCTCGGTCTTGCGCTTCGCGTCGACGCCCTGCTCCTTCGCGTAGTCGATGAGCTTGCGGCCGTTGATCACGCCCGCCGTGTACCTGGCCCGCTTGCTCGACCCGGCGGGGTCGCCATTCCAGACGCGGGTGGCGCGCAGAGCCTGCGCCATGCCCCCGCGCAGGTCGTCGGCGTCCACGCTCGACGGCGGCTCCATCGTGACGAGAGCGAGCACCTGCAGTAGGTGACTCTGGATCATGTCGACGAGCGCGCCCGCCTTGTCGTAGTAGCCGGCCCGGGATTCGAGACCCAGCTCCTCGTCGTAGGCGATCTCGACCTTCGCGATGTTGTCGGCGTTCCACATCGGTTCGAAGATGCGGTTGGCAAACCGGAAGCCGAGCAGGTTGAGCACCGTCGATTTGCCGAGGAAGTGGTCAACGCGCTGAATGCGGTTCTCCGGCAACAGCTTCTCGAGTTTGCGATTGAGGGATCGTGCACTGGCCAGGTCGGTACCGAACGGCTTCTCCACCGCGATCGTGAA
>JBDUEC010000285.1:0-2879 GCA_040002655.1 Rhodoglobus sp.
ATCCACAAGGGTGACCCGGACTCCAAGCTGCTCGCCTACCAGTACCTCCAGATGCTTCCGAAGATCGCCGAGGGCGAAGCGAACAAGCTCTGGATCATCCCGTCCGAGCTCACCGAGGCGCTCAAGGGCATCGCGCCCGGGTTTCTCAGCGGGCTCAACAAGCCGGCAGCCAAGTAGTTGGGCGGCCGCACCCGCTCCGGCGGGGCGGCCCCCCGCTCTGCCTTTTTCGAGGCGAGCCCCCCGCGCGTCTTCGCCCACCGGGGGCTTGCCACCGAGGCACCGGAGAACACTCTCCTGGCGTTCGTGAAGGCGCTATCGATCGGTGCGACGCACATCGAGACCGACGTGCACGCCAGCAGGGACGGCGTTGCCGTGATCAGTCACGATCCCGACCTCACCCGGCTCGCGGGCCGCGAAGCCGCCGTGAGCGACTTCACGATGGCGGAGCTGCGCGAGATCGACCTCGGCGCTGGGCAGACCTTCTGCTCGCTCGCGGAAGCGCTCGACGGGTTTCCCGAAACGTTCTTCAACATCGACATCAAGTCGGCGGATGCCGTTGGTCCCGCCGTGGACGCCATCCTCGCCGCGCGCGCCACGGGTCGCGTGCTCGTCACCTCCTTCGGGGATGCGCGGCGCCGCGCCGCGGTGCGCAGGCTCCCCGGGGTCGCGACCTCCGCATCCGCCCGCCCCTTCCTCACGGCCCTGGTTGCGGCAAAACTCGGTCTCTCCCCCGTCGTTCGTCGTGCCCTGCGCTCGGTGGATGCCGTGCAGGTTCCCATGAAGGCGCTCGGCATTGCCGTGACCAGCCGACGGATGATCCGGGCCTTCCATGCGGCCGGTGTCGAGGTTCACGTGTGGACGATCAATGAGCCGTCCACGATGCGCGACCTGCTCTCCCGGGGCGTCGATGGCATCGTCACGGACCGCGCAGACCTTGCGGTACCGGTCGTGGCTGAGTTCGCCAAACACTAGTGAGTTCACCTCACAGTCTGTAATTCGACTGGGAACTCCCTGTGAATGCGCGCGCGCTTGAAAGGAGTTGCCCAGCTTGTGGGTTTATAACTTACGAGTAACCGCGAGTAAGAGGAGGCCACACGATGGCAGACCGAAGTTTGCGCGGCATGAGACTCGGAACCCAGAGCTTACAGAGCGAAGAGGGCGTCGAATTTTCCCCGCGAAAGAGGGCCGTGTACCGCACGGCCGATGGAACGACCTTTGAGGTCGTGTTCTCGGCTGACGCCGACGTACCGGAACAGTGGGAGTCGCCCAAGAGCGGCCAGGAGGGAATTCTCCTCACTGCCGACGGCAACCCGGTCGAGCTCGAGGCAGTGGAGACCAAGGTCGCCCGCACGCACTGGGACATGCTCCTGGAGCGTCGCACCCGTGCAGAACTCGAGGAGCTTCTGCAGGAGCGTCTCGACTTTCTCCGTGCGCGTCGCGGATCGCAGAAGATAGGCGCTTAGCCTCTTCGGCTAATCCCCCACACCGTCACCCGGGCGAGTGCTTCGAGCACTATGCCCGGGTGCATCTTTGAGCGCCCCGTTGCCCTCTCCACGAAGGTGATGGGGTGCTCTTGCACGGCGTGGCCAGACTTCTCGAGCAACCAAGCGAGCTCCACCTGGAAGCAGTAGCCCTGCGACGAGACCCCGCCGAGGTTCAGGTCCCGCAGCGCACTCACCCGGTAGACCCGGAAGCCCGCGGTGATATCCCGGATGCGCGAGCGTAGCGCCGTGCGCGCGTACCAGTTGCCGCCGCGCGAGATCGCCTGCCTCAGCCATGGCCAGTTTCGCACCTCCCCGCCGGCGACCCAGCGCGACCCGATGACCAGGTCGGCGCCGTCCTCGGCGACGGCGAGCATGGTGGGCAACTCGTCCGGATCGTGTGACCCGTCGGCGTCGATTTCAACCACATAGTCGTAGTTGCCCTCGATCGCCCTGGCGAACCCGGCGAGATAGGCGCGACCGAGGCCATCCTTTGCCGGGCGATGCAGCACGCTGACACCGGGGTCGGCGGCCGCGAGGCGATCGGCGAGCTCACCGGTGCCGTCCGGGCTCGAGTCGTCGACGATGAGTACGTCGGCGCTGGGGACAGCCTGACGGAGTCGCCCGAGCATCCTCTCGAGGCTCTCGATCTCGTTGTAGGTCGGGAGTACGACGAGGACTTCAGGCACGCCTGGCCTTCCTGGTGGTGATGAACGCCACAGCCACACCGGCGAGGCCTAGCCCGGAGACGAACCACTCGATCAGCCGACCGAACGTCACCGCCGGCGTGATTGTGGAACTGAGCGGAACGTCGTCGACCATGGCGTCTGCGGTGTACCAGGGCAGCTGGTCGATGATGGTGCCGTCGGGGGTGATGATCGCGCTCGTGCCGACCGTCGAAATGTTCACGACGCTGCGGCCGAGCTCGATTGCTCGGATGCGGGCGATAGCCAGCTGCTGCACACTCTCGTCGGTGTGGCCGAAGTCTGCATTGTTGGTCTGGGCGAAGATCACTTGCGCGCCCTCGCGCACAGCGTCGGACATGATCTGGTCGTCGACGATATCGAAGCAGATGTTGAGCCCGGCGATCACCCCGTTGATGTCGACGACGTTGTCCGTGGTGCCGGGCGTGTACTCGCGGCCCACGAGATCGATCAGGTCGGGGGCGAAGGGGCGCCAGAACGCGCGGTCCGGGATGTACTCGCCGAACGGCACCGGGTGCTTCTTGTCGTAGTAGTCGACCTCGCCCTGCCCCGCCTTCCAGAGCATCGACGTGTTGAAGGTGTGGTCGCCACGGGCCGTGATGGTGCCCGCCAGCAGCGGGGCCCGGAACTGGCTCGAGATCTGGTCGAACACGGCGCGCGCGTAGTCGTTCTCGAGCGGATCGAGATCGGAGCC
>JBDUEC010000286.1:0-2857 GCA_040002655.1 Rhodoglobus sp.
GTGCTCACCACGATCGCTGGCAGCATCCAGGCGCTCGTGTCGTTCCTCCTGCTGCGGCGGCGCATCGGCGGCGGCGGCGCGCGGCGGGTGTTGCCGGCCTTCGTGCAGTACGTGATCGCCGTGGTGCCGTCCGCCGCCGCCGGGTTCGGGCTGGTGCTGGCGTTCGGCGGCCTGCACGAGGGCGGCTTCGCCGTGGCGAGCAAGCTGGGGGCCGCGGCATCCATGGTCGTCATCGGGCTCGCGATGGCTGTTGTGTACTTCGGAGTCCTCGTGCTTCTTCGAAATAGAGAGTTGCTCAACTTTGCCACGGCCGTGCGGGGCAGGCTCGGTCGCTAACGACCACCAGGAACGCGGAATGCCGGGAACCTACAATGTGTTGTACCGGGCAGAAGAGTGTGAGAGGGAGTCACCGAAGTGCGACAGGTCATCATCATCGGCTCAGGGCCGGCGGGGTACACGGCTGCGATCTATGCGGCGCGCGCGAACCTCGCCCCGTTGCTCATCGCCAGTTCCGTCGAGGCGGGTGGCGAGCTCATGAAGACCACCGAGGTCGACAACTTCCCGGGCTTCGCCCAGGGCATCCAGGGCCCAGAGCTCATGATCCAGATGCAGGCCCAGGCCGAGCGGTTCGGAACCGAGGTCGTGCTCGATGACGTGACCAAGATCGAACTGCAGGGCGACGTCAAGCGCGTCACGCTCGGCAACGGCGACGTGCACGAGGCGCTCGCCGTGATCTTCGCCACCGGCTCCGCCTACCGCAAGCTCGACCTCGAAGACGAAACGCGCCTGAGCGGGCACGGCGTCTCGTGGTGCGCCACCTGCGACGGGTTCTTCTTCCGCCAGAAGACCATCGCCGTGGTGGGCGGCGGCGACTCCGCCATGGAGGAGGCCACCTTCCTCACCAAGTTCGCGGACAAGGTCTACGTGATCCACCGCAAGGACTCGCTTCGCGCATCCAAGGCCATGCAGGAGCGCGCGTTCAGCGACCCCAAGATCGAGTTCCTCTGGAACAAGGAGGTCGCGCACATCTACGGTGACGACCTCGTGGCCGGCGTCGGCATCGTCGATACCATCGATGGCTCCGAGACGACACTGGATCTCAGCGGCCTGTTCATCGCGATCGGCGCCGACCCGCGCACCCACCTCATCCACGGCCAGCTGGACCTCAACGCCGACGGCACTATCGCCGTGCAGGGCCGCTCGTCGCGCACCAACTTGCCCGGTGTCTTCGCCGCTGGTGACGTGATCGACCCCACGTACCGCCAGGCGGTCACTGCGGCCGCCTCCGGCACGGTTGCGGCCCTCGACGCCGAACACTTCCTCGCCTCCCTCCCCAAAGACGTCGTAGCGGCGGCCCGCCAGGCCGACCACGCCACGATCTCCGCTTAACTCCACGAAAGAAGGAAAGTCATGTCAACAGCCAAGGACGTCACCGACGCCACGTTCGCCGAGGAGGTTCTCAACTCGAAGGACACCATCATGGTGGACTTCTGGGCGGAGTGGTGCGGCCCGTGTCGCGCCGTCTCCCCGATCCTCGATGCGATCGCCGCAGAGCACTCCGACAAGATCAAGATCGTCAAGCTCAACGTCGACGACAACCCGCAGACCGCGATGAAGTACCAGATCACCTCCATCCCTGCGATGAAGGTCTACCGCGGCGGAGAGGTCGTCAAGACCGTCATCGGCGCCAAGCCCAAGCCGGCCCTCGAGGCCGACCTGGCGGAGTTCCTCGCGTAACAACAATCGCGACGAAACCCCGCCCTTCACCCGAAGGGCGGGGTTTTCTGCGTTCTACCCATATTCTTGAACCTTGACCAGACGGGACCGGGCATGACCAACCAGGGCAACAACCTCGACCAGTGGTACAGCCACTACGCCGACCGCACCGCGGGCCTGAGCGCCTCAGAGGTGCGCGCCCTGTTCGCCGTGGCCTCCCGCCCCGAGGTTGTCTCGCTCGCCGGCGGCATGCCGTTCGTCTCCGCGCTGCCCAAGGAACTCGTCATCGGGGCCATGGAGCGGGTCATGCGCGACAACGGTCCGACCGCACTGCAGTACGGGTCCGGCCAGGGCACTCCGGCGCTTCGCGAGCACATCCTCGAGGTCATGGCCCTGGAGGGCATCCGTGGCAACGTCGACGATGTCGTCGTCACCACGGGCTCGCAGCACGCGCTCGAACTCATCACGAAGCTCTTCATCAACCCGGGCGACATCGTGCTCGCCGAGGGCCCGAGCTATGTCACCGCGCTCACCGTCTTCAAGTCCTTCCAGGCCCAGGTCGAACACGTCGCGATGGATGAGCATGGCCTGGTCCCGGAGTCGCTGCGCGAGCACATCGCTCGACTGAAGGCCGAGGGCCGGGCGATCAAGTTCCTCTACACCGTGCCCACCTTCAGCAACCCAGCCGGCGTAACGCTGCCGTGGGAGCGCCGACTGGAGATCCTGGAAATTGCACGCTCGAACGGCATCCTCGTGCTCGAGGACAACCCCTACGGGCTGCTCTACTTCGACGGACCGCCGCCGCACGCGATGCGCTCGGTCGAGGAAGACGGCGTCGTGTACCTCGGCACGTTCTCGAAGACCCTCGCCCCCGGTTTCCGGCTGGGCTGGGCGCTCGCCCCGCACGCCATCCGCGAGAAGCTGATCCTCGCCAATGAGGCCGCCGTGCTCTCGCCCAGTTCGTTCACCCAGCTCATCGTGTCCGAGTACCTGTCCTCCACGGACTGGAAGGGGCAGATCGACGTCTTCCGCGGCGTCTACCGCGAGCGGCGCGACGCAATGCTGTCTGCCCTCACGGATTACCTTCCCGACCTGTCGTGGACCGTTCCGAACGGCGGCTTCTACGTCTGGCTGACGCTCC
>JBDUEC010000287.1:0-2854 GCA_040002655.1 Rhodoglobus sp.
TCGATGTAGGCGTACTGCGCCCTCCAGTCGAGCGAGGAGTTCTCCGCACTCGACACCAGTTGCATCGCGATGTCCTTCTTCGCCGGATCATCGAGACCGACCGTGGAGATCGCCGAGGGAGGTGTCGCGCAGCCGGCCAGCAGGAGCACGGCGGCCCCAACGAGGGCGACAGTCCTCACTTCTCGAGTTCCACTCGTGCGCGCTCGACGGCTTCGGCCGTCGCACCGGCACTCTCGAGCGCGAGGAGGGCCGCACCCACGATCGGCAGTGCGGTCACGAGGGTGATCCGCGCGAGCGGAGCCCGCACGGCGAGGAGCGACTCGACGCCGGCGAGCAGGCGGGCGTCGCGGCCGCGAAGCACGCCGCCCCCGAGAACGACAGGAATCTCCGCCCGGTCCAGCTCGAGCCGGTCGATGCACGACGCGGCCATCAGGGCGATCTCCTCGGCCAGCCGGTCCACTATCGACGCGGCCACGGCATCCCCGGCATTCGCCGCCTCGAAGATCACCGGGGGCAGGTCGGTGAGGCTGGCGTTGTCCAGTGTGCCGAAATGCAGGGCGTGGATGACCGCCTCGACGCTCGGAAGGCCCAGGCTGGTCGGCACCAACGTCGACAGCGTGGTCGCCGGGCCACGGCCATCCGCTGCCCGCGCCGCGTGCCAGAGCGCGCTCTCGCCGAGACCGGAACCCCCACCCCAGTCCCCGGAGATCATGCCGAGGGCCGCGAACCGGGCCGTCGCGCCATCGGACCGGATTCCGATCGCGTTGATGCCGGTGCCGCAGACGACCGCCACGGCGTCCGTCGCTGACGTGCCGGCGCGCAGCAGCGCGTACAGGTCGTTCTCGACGACGGTGGAGTCGCTCGCCCAGTCGAAGGCGGCGACCGATGCGGCGAACGCCTCCACCTCGTACGGCAGGTCGAGACCCGAGACGTAGACGTTCGCCTGTTCCACAGCTGCTCCGTCCGTTGCCTCGCGCACCAGTGAGTCCACGAGAGCGATCGCGGGCGCGAGGCCCACGAGGTGCGGGCTGGTGGTGGCTCCGCGGGCGCGCCCGACGATCGTGCCGTCGCGGGTGAGCGCGACGACATCCGTCTTCGAACCGCCGCCGTCGACCGCAACCACCATCCCCACGCCACCGCCGGCCGATGCTGGCGCATCGTCCGGACTGTGGCGAGTGGGCCCACCGGTCATTTCGCCCATGCCAGGTGCCGCCGGTTGTGGTCGAGCAACAGGTCGGTGAGCTTCTCGGCGCGGTCGTACTGGAGCACCAGCGGATGCGCCTGCATCGCCCGCAGAACGCGGTCACGTCCGCCGTGCACTGCGGCGTCAAGTGCGAGGCGCTCGTACCCGGCAACCGCACTGATCAGGCCGCGGATGTCGTCGTCCAGCGCCGCGATCGGCTCGGCCACCAGCCCCGCAGCGGTCACCCGCGCGGGTACCTCGATCACGTGGTCGTCGGGCAGGAACGGCAGACTGCCGTCGTTGCGCAGGTTCACCACCTGCACGTCGCCGCGGTCCGAGACCAGGGAGGAGATCAGGTCGACCGCGGCCTCGGAGTAGAACGCTCCGCCGCGCTTCGCCAGCTCCGCGGGCTTCTCGTCCACCGTCGGGTCGGCGTACAGCTCGAGCAGGCGGCGCTCGACCTCCTGCACGGCGTCCGCCCGGGTGGGGGAGCCGAGCTGCTCGTGCAGCACCTCGTCGTGGGCGTAGTAGTAGCGCAGGTAGTACGACGGCACGACCCCGAGCAGCTCGATGAGGTGCGCAGGCAGGTCCACCTCCTCGGCGAGCCTGGGCAGGTCGTCGGCTAACAGGCCGGGCAGCCGGTCAACACCGTCCACCGAGACGCTGCGCTCCCAGGTGAGGTGGTTGAGCCCCACGTGGCCGAGCGAGACGCGCTCCGGTGCCACGTCGAACATCCGCGCGAAGTTGCGCTGGAATCCGATGGCCACGTTGCACAGGCCGACGGCGCGGTGGCCGGCTTCGAGCAGTGCGCGCGTCACTATGCCCACCGGGTTGGTGAAGTCGATGATCCAGGCGTCGGGCTTGGCGTGTTTGCGCACCAGGTCGGCGACCTCGAGCACCACGGGTACGGTGCGCAGCGCCTTGGCGAAGCCGCCAGGTCCGGTCGTCTCCTGCCCGATGCAGCCCACCTCGTGCGGCCAGGTCTCGTCGCCGCGCCGCGCGTCCTGCCCACCGATGCGCAGCTGCAGCAGCACGGCATCCGCATCGCTGACTCCGGCGACCACGTCGCTGGTCGGGATGATCCTGCCGGGATGCCCGGCGCGCGCGAACATGCGCTGCGAGACTCCCGCGACCAGGGCCAGCCGCTCCGGGTTGGGGTCGACCAGCCAGACCTCCTCGATGGGGAGCAGGTCGCGCATCCGCGCGAAGCCGTCGATGAGTTCGGGGGTGTAGGTGGACCCGCCCCCGACAATGGTGAGTTTCATCAGCCCTTTACTCCTGTGAGTGCGATTCCTTCGACGAAGACCTTCTGCGCGAAGAAGAAGATGATGACCACCGGGATCATCACGAGCATCGTGATGGCAGTGGTCAGCCCCCAGTCGGTGCTGTGGGAGCCGCGGAACGTGGCCAGGCCATAGGCGACCGGCCACCACGCGTCGTTCTCTGAGGTGTACAGCAGCGGCCCGTAGTAGTCGTTCCAGGAGTGGAAGAACAGGAAGATCGCGGTCGCTGCGATTCCCGGTTTGGCCATCGGAATGATGACTCGCCACAGCACTCCCCACTCTCCGTTGCCGTCGATGCGGGCCGCATCCGCGTACTCCTTGGGAATCGTCAGGAAGAACTGCCGCAGCAGGAAGATCGAGAACGCGTCGCCGAGCAGGTTGGGCAGGA
>JBDUEC010000288.1:0-2822 GCA_040002655.1 Rhodoglobus sp.
GCGATCATGCCGCAGCCGATGTCCACGCCGACGGCCGCCGGGATGACGGCGCGCAGGGTGGGGATTACCGACCCGACGGTCGCGCCGAGCCCGAGGTGGGCATCCGGCATGAGCGCAAGGTGCGGGTAGATGAACGGCATTGTTGCAGTGGTGCGAGCCTGGGCCTCGGCGTTCTCGTCGAGGATGCTCGCCCAGCTGAACAGCCGGTCGTTGATCTTCTTCATGGTCCTTTCGATTCTGTTTGGGGTGGATGTCAGGCTGGCGCCCGGGCATCCGACCCTGCAGAGTCGAATAGATGGATGTCCCGGGCCTCGAGGCCGCGGAACGAGAAGTGTCTGCGGCTACACGAGTGGCTGGAGGGTGCGCTTGAAGAGCGCAGTGATCAGCTGCGCTTGCACTTCGCGGTACTCGATGTGAGCCACGACAGACCTCCAGGTCAACGGGACGTGCCAAGCGGCACGGACTTGCGAGCATAGCGACCTCGGCGTCGTCACGTCCACACCTGCCTTTGAAGTCGCCGTACTCACGATCCTTACTTGTGGTAAGGAAATGATACGATCAACCCATGCCCACCGCCACCGTAACCAGCAAGGGCCAAGTCACCATCCCCATCGAGGTGCGCCAGAAGCTCGGCATCCACACCGGGTCGCGGGTCGAGTTTGTCGCGCGGGCCGACGGAGGTTACGAGCTTTTCGTCGCGACGGGATCGGTCATGGACCTGCGCGGCATGTTCGAGTGGAACGGCCCGACCGTCACGATCGAGGAGATGGACGAGGCCATCGCGGCATCCGCAGCCGAGTCGATGAACTCGTGATCGGCGTCGACACCAATGTGATCGTGCGGTTTGTCGTGAAGGATGACGCCGAGCAGAGCGAGGCGGCAGCGCGGTTCTTCGCCGAGCGTAGCCAGACTGACCCCGCATTCATCACCATCGTGACCCTCGTCGAGACGGTCTGGACGCTCAAGCGCAGCTACTGGCTGCAGCCGGATGCGGTGACCCGATTCGTGCGCGGCCTGCTCGGTTCGGGTGACGTCGTGCTCCAGGCTCCGGATGTCGTGCGGCGCGCGCTCACCGAGGCGGAGGAGGCCCACACCGACTTCGCCGACGCCGTCATCGCGCTGCTCGCGATCGACGCCGACTGCGACCACACGGTGACCTTCGACAAGCGCGCAACCGAACTGCCGGGGATGCTGCTGCTCACCTAACCACGCCTCCACATGTCGCGCGCTGCGCCGTCATCCACGGGTCCGGCGTCCGCGGAGACTACAAGGCCGCGCCCCGGCCACTCTCGACCCATGACGATTCCGCGCTACGACGACATCCGTGACCTCTCGCTCCGCACCGACGCCGAGCTCATTCCGCAGCTGACCGCGGCGCTTGAGGGCGGCTATCGCCGCCAGGTCTGGGTGATGCTTCTCGACGACGAGTCGCGGCTGCTGCCGGTGGTGCTGCCGACCGACGTTCCGGTCGAACCGACCTGGGATGACGTGACCGGCTTCGCGGAATTCCTCGCCTGCCTCTCCATGGACTTCCACTCGGCAACTCTCGTGGTCACCTACGAACGCCCCGGCCCCGTGGACCGCACCGCGCGCGACCGCCGCTGGCTGCGGGTGCTGCGTGAGGCGTGCGTGGAGTCGGGGATGCCGTTCCGCGGTCCATACCTTCTCACCGGCTCCCAGGTGCGCCAGGTCGCACCCGACGACTACCTCACCACGCCGCTACTCGAGACCGACGACGACGAGGATCTCGACGACGGGCTGTAGCACAAGTGCTACATTGGGGGAGTGGTGAGCATGGGCATCCGTGAGCTGCGGCAGCAGGCGTCTGACTTGGTGCGCCGCGCTAGCGCGGGCGAGGAGATCATCATCGCGGTCTCGGGCTATCCGACCGCGCGCCTCGTTCCCCTCGAGGGTCGCCGCTGGCGCAAAGGGCGCGATATCGCGGGCCTGTTCAGCGCCGCCGCCGACCCCACCTGGCAGCTCGATCGCGACAGCGACGGCATCGACGAACGGCCCGCAGACCCGTGGGAGCGTGCCGGGGCGTGAGCGTGATTCTTGACACCAGCGTGCTCATCGCGGCAACGACTCTCGACCCCGGCGAGGACTACGCCGTGTCAGCCGCCAGTATCGCCGAACTGCATTTCGGAGTACTGAAAGCCGCGGGCTCGCCCGCCCAGGCCCTGCGGTTGCGCCGTCTGGCCGAGATCGAGAACGCCTTCGACGTCATCCCGATGGATGTCACCGTCGCCAGGGCGTACGCGGAGTGCGCCGCCGCGGTGCACGCGACGGGCCGCAACCCCCGTGCTCGCGTCTTCGACCTCGTGATCGCAGCCACCGCGCGCACGGTCGGTGCGACGGTGCTGACGCACAACCTGCGTGACTTCGACGGCCTCGAGGGCCTCGTCACGGTCGAACTCGCGCGCTGACCTGTTGCCCCACGGACTCGGGGGAAGTGGTTGCTGGCGACGGCGGGGCGCAACCATTTGGCCCGAGTGGCCGAGACTGCGGAGAACAAGCCCGCCCCAGGACTCCCGTTAATCAGCACCCCGAACAAAAGTGCTGATTAACGGGAGTCGGCACGGAGAAACTGCCGGACCGGAAGCAGCCCAAAAACGAAGCGGCCCCAAACCGAGGCGGCCCCAAACCGAGGCGGCCCCAAACCGAGGCGGCCCAACACGAAACGGCCCGCCAAACCGCAGCGGCCCCGAGACGCCCTAGCTGTCGGCCGACGGCGCCCAGTCGCCCGTCGCCAGGTACTGCACCTTCTTGGCGATGGAGACCGCGTGGTCTGCGAAACGCTCGTGGTAGCGGCTGGCGAGGGT
>JBDUEC010000289.1:0-2819 GCA_040002655.1 Rhodoglobus sp.
TCAAGGATCCGCTGTTCGCGTTCCTCGAGAAGAACGGCTGGAAGCGCAAGAAGGGTCTGTTCGGGTAGACGCCTTGACGCTGCTTATCCTATATAGATAGATTAAGCGCATGGACGAACTCACCAGGGTCACCGCGCCCACCCTCGATGTGCTTGCGCAGCTTCTCGGGTCCACGGACCCCACCTGGGGCCTGCTGATCGTGAAGGCAACTGGTCGCCCTGCCGGAACCGTCTATCCCATCCTTGATCGGCTCGAGCGACTCGGCTGGATCGAGTCGGAGTGGGAGGTCGGGGACAGGCCCGGTGCTCGTCGACGCTTGTACTCGCTCACCGGAGAGGCCGAGTTGGCGACCACGCGCCTGATGGCCGAGCGCCGACCGGCGAGCCAGGCCGCCGCGCGGGAGGCCCTCGCATGAACAACCTCGCCGCCCGCATCGTGGGGTTCGCCGCCGACCAACTGCCCGAACCGGAGCGCGCTCGACGCCTCGAGGAATGGAACGCCGATCTCGACGGGGCCGCGGAGCACGGCGTCAGTCGAATGGGGATCGCGCTCGGCGCAATTGCACTCGCGCTGGGATCGCCGTTGCCGAGCCCAGTGGCGGCCGGGTGGTGGGCGCAGTGGGCACTGGCCGTCTCGGCGGTCGGTCCGGTTGTGTGGCTGTCGCTCTGGACGTCTGGGCTGTTCCTCTCGGATCCAGCGATCCGCGACAGCATCGAGCCGATCGTCGTGGCATCCACGATCGTGGCGCTCATTCTGCTGCTGGTTGCCGGTGTGCGGGGTCGCGGGGTCCCGTGGGTGGGGTCGGGGGCGATCATCCTTCTCTGCCTCACCGGTGCACTCTGGGTGGTCGGCGTGTCTTGGCCCACAGTGCTGATGCCCATGCTCGGGCTGGCCGTCGTCGGGCTGGTGGTGATCGGGTGGCGGCTCCGTCACATCAGCACGACAACCCCGAGGCACGCGATGGCGGTGCTGGCATCCGTCGCCCTTCCGCTGTTGGTCGTCGTGATCTCCGTTACTGGGCCCATGGATAACTGGGCACCAATCGCCGCGGCCTTCGTTGCCGCCCTCATCGCGCTCATCGCGGCCGCGCGCTCCCCGCGATCAGTCGCCGGGACGGCACGCCCACGAAAACCAGTCGGTCTGATCGTGCTGGCGACAATGTCCGTGTGCATCATCGCCGTTGCCGCGCTCGTCACACACTTGATCGTGCTCGCCGCGGGGACCACTGACGCGTGGACGTCGAGACAGTGGACTCGGCTGGCGCCCTCGGTGACGCTCCAGATCGGCGCGACGGTGGTCGCGGTTGCAACCCTGCTGTCGCTCGGCGCCATCGTGGTTGCCGTGGCCCGACACCGTCAGAGCCCGGCCCGCGTGAACGGGCTCACCTTTCTCCTGGCGGCCGCGATCGCGAGCGTCGGGACCCGTGTCCCCTACCTGGGTCCGTTGGGAGCCGCGACTGACCCGATTGTCACCGTAATCGGACTGGGTGGGTGCGTGGCCGCGGTGGTCGGCGTCGTCCTCCTGATTGCTCCGCCGGTAACGCGCAGCGAGAAGCTCGTCGAGGTCCCTGTCGACTAGGGCAATCCCCTAACGTTGTGGCATGGCCACTTCACTCGCAGAGCTGCTGAAACTCGTTCCCGCCCTCGCTTCAGAGGATGCCGGGTATTCGTTCGAGGCCAGCGGCACGACGATCTCGGGCACCTACCAGGGCGATGACGAGCCGGCGATCGTCGTGGAGCTCGACGAGAAGGCTCACACGTTCCGTTTCGTGGACCAGAAGCCGTCGTCGCGCGTTCGCACGTTCGAAGCGGGTGGCGTCTACAACACCGCCAAGCGCGCCGGCCTGTTCGACCACCGGCCGCAGAAGCGCGTGCTCAAGGAGACGATCTCCGGGTTCCTCACCAAGCACGAGTGGACCCGCACCCGCTAGGTGCTCAGCCCACCGCCAGGCAGAACTCGTTGCCGTCGGGGTCACGCATGACCTGCCAGCTGAAGTCGCCGATCCCATGCTCGTCGACTCGCGTCGCGCCGAGCGACTCCGCCTTGGCGATCGCGGCCGGCAGGTCGGGAACATCGAAGTCCGCGTGCAACCGGCGCACGCCATCCGTCGGATCCGGCACGCCCTGGATGCCGATGCGCGGCGCACCAGGCTTCGTCGCGGCCAGCCAGACGAACTGCTCGTAGCGCGACTCGATCGGCACGTCGAGAAACGCCGACCAGAACGCGGCGAGCACCTCAGGGTCACGTGCGTTGATCATCAGGGTCATGACGTGGATGTCGCTCATGGGGTGGCAGCCCTAGTGGCGCGTGAGCTGGAAGACCGGGATGCGGCGATCGGTCTTCTGGAGATACTCCGCGAATTGCGGCTCCTCGGCAGCGATCGCGCCGTAGACCGCCTGCCACTCGTCTTCGGGCACCTCGGTCGCCGTCACCGGCACGGTCACGATCTCGCCGTTCTCGAGCGCTTCGAGATCGAAATCCGGATTCGCGAGCACGTTGTAGTACCAGTCCGGGTTCTCGGCTGCGCCGCCCTTCGACGCGACCACGTGCCACCCAGCCTCGTTGCGGAAACCCACCACGGGAGTGAGGCGGCTCTCGCCAGACTTCGCCCCGATCGCGTGCATCACAACGAGCTTCGGCCCCCAGTAGTTCTCGGTCCCCTTGCTCTGACGGAACGTCTCGATCAAGTCGTCGTTTCTGCTCATCGGATCCCCTCTCCTCACCGGCGCGCCCGGAATACCCAGTTGAACACACGCGCGCGGCAGAATCTTCCGCCGTGCAACTAGCCGTCCAGCCGCTCGTCGAGCTCGCGGATGACG
>JBDUEC010000290.1:0-2800 GCA_040002655.1 Rhodoglobus sp.
ACCATGAAGTGGTGGAACGACCTCTGGCTCAACGAGTCGTTCGCCGAGTGGGCATCCACCCTCGCCACCGCCGAAGCCACGGAGTGGAACGAGGCCTGGACCACGTTCAACGCAATGGAGAAGAGCTGGGCCTACCGCCAGGACCAGCTGCCGTCCACGCACCCGGTGGTCGCCACCATCAACGACCTTGAGGATGTGCAGGTCAACTTCGACGGCATCACCTACGCCAAGGGCGGGTCGGTCATCAAGCAGCTCGTCGCCTGGGTTGGCCTCGAGCAGTTCATGGCAGGCGTTGCGGCGTACTTCAAGAAGCACGAGTACGGCAACACCGAGCTCAGCGACCTGCTCGCGGAGCTCGAGGTCACCAGCGGCCGCGAGCTCAGCTCGTGGAGCAAGCTGTGGCTCGAGACCGCGGGCGTCAACACGCTGCGCCCAACGCTTGAGACGACGGCGGATGGCACGATCTCCTCATTTGCGGTGCTGCAGGAGGCGCGGGCGGGGTACCCCACCATCCGCCCGCACCGCATGGCCATCGGTTTCTACAACCTGCGCGGCGGAAAGCTGTTGCGCGACCACCGCATCGAGATCGATGTTGAGGGAACCCGCACCGAGGTGCCGCAGCTGGTCGGCCAGGGCCGCCCCGACCTCATCCTGCTCAATGACGAGGACCTGGCCTACGCGAAGATCCGCCTCGACGAGGCATCGCTCGCGGTCGCGATGGAGCATCTGGAAGACATCGACAACCCGCTCGCCCGCTCGCTGGTCTGGGGCGCGGCCTGGGATGCCGCCCGCGACGCCGAGACTCCGGCCAGCGACTACATCGAGCTGGTGCTCAACAACATCGCGGCCGAGACCGAGTCCACGACGGTGCGCACGACGCTCACCCAGCTCACCACTGCGGCCCGCTTCTACGTGAAGCCCTCGCGCCGCGCGCAGGCGATCGAGCAGGTCGGCGACGGCCTGTGGATTCTCGCGAAGGAAGCGGATGCCGCCAGCGACGCCCAGTTCCAGTTCGTGAAGTTCTTCGCCAACATCGCATCCACCGACGACCACGTCGCTGCGATCAAGGGTCTTCTCGACGGCTCGGTGAAGCTGGACGGACTCGAAATCGACACCGACCTCGGCTGGGAGCTGCTCGAGGGGCTCGCCCTCAACGGCGCCGTCGGCGAAGCGGAGATCGATGCTGCGCTCGCGAAGGACAACACGTCGAACGGCCAGCAGGCGGCAGCACGTGCCCGCGCCTCCCTGCCCTCTGCGGCAGCCAAGAAGGCGGCGTTCGATTCGTTGGCCGACAGCGACAAGCTGCCGAACGTGATCGTGCGTGGCGTGACGGTCGGGTTCCAGCACGTGAACGACCCCTCGTCGCTCGAGGGCATCGTGGAGCCGTATTTCGCCGCACTGAACGACATCTGGAAGAACCGCAGCTACAAGATCGCCGAGACCTTCGTGCTCGGCCTGTACCCGGCGCCGTTGGCGAGCCGCGAACTGGCGGATGCCACCCAGGCCTGGCTCGATGCGAACCCCGACGTTCCGGCACTCCGCCGGCTCGTCTCGGAGAATCTCGCCGGGGTCACCAGGGCACTCGCGGCACAGGCAGCGGACAAGTAGCTCCGGCGCCTCCCAGCCGGCGCTCGGTAGGCTTGCAGGGTTATGACTGCAATCGACTGGGGCGCCTTCTACACGGCGTGGGAAGTGCCGATCAACGTCGTCATCATTGTCGTCGTCGGCTTTCTGGTTCGCATTGTGTTCCACTTTGCGATTCGTCGCGTAGTGAACCGCATCGTCAACGGAGTGAAGAAGAAACAGAAGGTGGACGACACCGCCGCCCTGTTCGCTTCGCCCCTGGCGGCGGTGCGGCTCGTGCAGCGCACGCGCACCCTGGGCAGCGTCTTCAGCAACGTGGTCACCGCGGCCGTCACGATCGTCGTGATTCTGCTGGTGTTCAACGAGGTCGTTCCCAACGCCACGGGCGCGTTCGCCCTCATCACTGCCGCGCTCGGTGCGGGACTCGGCTTCGGAGCGCAGAACGTGGTGAAGGACGTGCTCAACGGCCTGTTCATGGTGGGCGAGGACCAGCTCGGCGTGGGTGATGTCGTCGACCTCGGCCCCGCGACCGGCGTGGTGGAGGCGGTGGGCATCCGCATCACGCAGGTGCGCGACGTCAACGGAACCCTGTGGTCGGTGCGCAACGGCGAGATCCTGCGGGTCGGCAACATGTCCCAGGGCTGGGCGCGCGTGATCATCGACCTGGCCGTGCCCTACGAAGCGGATGTCGACGTCGTGCAGGCGAAGATCCTCGAGACCGCGAGCACCATGGCCTCGGACCCGCGGTGGCGCTCCCGCATCCTCGAGAAGCCCGAGGTCTGGGGCATCGAGTCGATCTCGGCGGAGGCGGTCGTCATCCGCCTGGTCGTGAAGACCCGCTCGACCGCCAAAGACGACGTGGCGCGCGCGCTGCGCAGCCGACTCAAGAAAGCGCTCGACGCCGCGGGCGTGAAGCTTCCCGCGCTCAACTCGATCGTGCTGAGCGGCTACGAGGGCGCCGCCAGTGTCAAGGGTGCCAGGGCACCCAAGACCAAGCCGGTGCCGGTGGCAAAGCCCGATGAATCGAAGGCGAGCGAATGAACGACCCAATTACATTACGGATGGGGCCGAGCGGCGAGTCCGCGCAGGGCAACTTCTGGGAGCAGGTCGGCGGCCGCCCGACCTTCGAGAAACTGGTGCGAAAGTTCTACGAGGGCGTGGCCACCGACGAGGTGCTGCTGCCGATGTACCCGGAGCAGCCCGACCTCGAGGGCGC
>JBDUEC010000291.1:0-2799 GCA_040002655.1 Rhodoglobus sp.
GCTGCTCGACCTGTACGAGTCGCAGCCCGACTTCATCCAGCCGGAGAGCGTGCGCAACGAGATCATCCAGTTCGTGAAGCAGGGTCTCTCCGACCTGTCGATCTCGCGCTCGAGCTTCGACTGGGGCATCAAGATTCCCTGGGATCCGACCCACGTGCTCTACGTCTGGTTCGACGCGCTGCTCAACTACATCACTGCCGTTGGATACGGGGCGGATGAGGCCGAGTTCGCGCGCCGCTGGCCGGGCACGCACCTGGTCGGCAAGGACATCGCCCGCTTCCACGCCGTGATCTGGCCGGCCATGCTCATGGCTGCGGGCCTCGCAGTGCCGAAGCGCGTCTTCGGGCACGGCTGGTTGCTCGTCGGCGGCGAGAAGATGAGCAAGTCCAAGCTCACCGGGATCGCACCCGAGCAGATCACCGACACGTTCGGTGCGGATGCCTTCCGCTACTACTTCATGAGCGCGATCAGCTTCGGCCAGGACGGCTCATTCAGCTGGGAGGACCTGTCCGCTCGCTACCAGGCTGAGTTGGCGAACGGTTTCGGTAACCTCGCGTCGCGCGTGATCGCGATGGTCAACCGCTACTTCGATGGCGTTGTGCCCGCGGCATCCGACTACACGGATGCCGACCTCGCCGTTCAGGGAACGGTGGCGCGGGCCACGTCCGACGCCGACGCCGCCATCGATCGCCTGGCGATCCACGACGCCCTGGCCGCCATCTGGACGATCGTCGACGAGCTCAATGGCTACATCACGATCCAGGAGCCGTGGATGCTGGCCAAAGACGACGCGAACCGCGCGCGACTCGGCACGGTGCTCTACACCGCCACCGAGGGACTGCGCGCGCTCGCCGTGCTGCTCTCGCCGGTGATCCCTGAGGCCACCACGAAGCTCTGGAGCGCGCTCGGCGCTCCCGGCGCGCTCACCGACCAACCGATCCGCGATGCCGGCACCTGGGGTCAGCTCCCGGCCGGCAGCAGGGTGCAGGTGCTCGAGCCCCTCTTCCCGCGGATTGAGGCGGTCGAGTCCTGACTCCGACCGAGGGCAGGCACATCCGCCACCGCGACACGTCGTCGGAGGACGGACAGTCGCGCGACCTGAGCTACCCGCCGCTGCCAGAAGCGCTCGTGGTTCCGGTCTACGACAACCACACCCATCTCGAGATAAGCGACGGCGGGCCGGACGGCCAGCTCGACTACCGCGAGCACCTCGACCGGGCATCCAGCGTGGGCGTGCGCGGAGTGGTGCAGGTTGGGGGAGACCTCGAGACCTCCCGCTGGTCGGCCGAGATCGCGGCAATCGAGCCGCGGATGCTTGCGGCCGTCGCCATCCATCCGAACGAGGCGCCGCGCTACGAGGCCGCCGGGGAGCTGGACGCCGCCATCGCGGAGATCGACGAACTCGCCGGTCGCCCCCGAGTGCGCGCGGTCGGCGAGACCGGGCTCGACTTCTTCCGCACGTCGGACGAGGGTCGGGGAGCGCAGCACAAGTCGTTCGAGGCCCACATCGCGATCGCGAAGAAGCACGGGCTCGCGATGCAGATTCACGATCGCGACGCGCACGCCGAGGTCGTCGAGACCCTGCTGCGGGTCGGGGCGCCGGAGAAGACGGTGTTCCACTGCTTCAGCGGCGACCTCGACCTGGCGCGGGTGTGCGCGGACAACGGCTGGTACCTGTCGTTCGCCGGCACCGTCACGTTCAAGAACGCGGCGAACCTGCGCGACGCGCTCGCCTTCATCCCGCGCAGTCTCGTACTCATCGAGACGGATGCCCCGTACCTCACGCCCACGCCGTTGCGGGGCAGGCCCAACGCGCCGTACCTCCTGCCGCACACGCTGCGCGCCATGGCCGGGTATCTCGACACGGACGTCGCCATGCTCGCCGCCCTCATCTCCTCGAACACCGAGGCGGTCTACGGCCTGTGGGATGCCGAGCCGGTCACCGCGCCGCCCGGCCCGTTCGCGGACCTCGCGTGAACCACTCACTTGCGGACTTCCGCCCCTTCCCGTCTCGCGGGCATGGGCAGAAGTCCGCAACTCAGGGAGGGGTGTGAGCGTGGGCGCACTGCTTGGGCCCGTCGAGATTCGGGATCTGGCCGAGTTGCTCGGCATCCAGCCCACGAAGAAGCTCGGGCAGAACTTCGTGATCGACGCGAACACGGTGCGCCGCATCGTGAAGGCGGCGGAAGTCCAGCGTGGCGAGACCGTTGTGGAGGTCGGCCCGGGGCTGGGATCGCTGACGCTTGGCCTCACGGAGGCCGGGGCATCCGTCGTCGCGGTCGAGATCGACAAGCGACTGGCCGCGCAGTTGCCGATCACGGTCGCGGAGCTGCAGCCCGACGCGAAGCTCACGGTGATCGCCGAGGACGCCCTTCGTATCGCGACGCTGCCCGACGCACCGAGCGTGTTCGTGGCGAACCTGCCGTACAACGTGTCGGTGCCGGTGCTGCTGCATTTTCTCGAGCACTTCCCGTCGATCGAGCGCGGGCTGGTGATGGTGCAGGCCGAGGTGGGGCAGCGCATCGCGGCTGGTCCGGGCTCTAAGGTCTACGGCTCGCCGAGCGTGAAGTCGGCCTGGTACGGCGCGTTCCGAACTGCCGGCCAGGTGAGTCGCCAGGTGTTCTGGCCGGTGCCGAACGTCGACTCGATCTTGGTGGGATTCGAGCGGCACGAGCAGCCGGGCACGGAGGTCGAGCGGGTCGCCACGTTCGCGCTGGTGGATGCCGCATTCCAGCAGCGGCGCAAGATGCTGCGGCAGTCCCTCGGCGAGATTCTCGGCGACACGGCAGCGGCATCCGC
>JBDUEC010000292.1:0-2794 GCA_040002655.1 Rhodoglobus sp.
TCGGTGCTCATCGCCGGTGCGGGCATGTTCGGCATCTTCCTGTTCGTGACCTACTACCTGCAGGCAACGCTGCACTACTCCCCGATCCAGACCGGACTGTCGTTCCTGCCCATGATCGGGATGCTCGTGCTCGCTGCCCAGCTCGGCACAAACTTGCTCGTGCCGCGGTTCGGCCCCAAGATCCTGGTTCCCGCGGGAATGACCCTCGGCGTGATCGGGATGCTGCTGCTCACGCGCCTGGACGCTGGCAGCTCCTACGCCCCGAGCGTGCTCGTGCCCCTCATGGTGCTCGGCTTCGCCATGGGAACGATCATGCCGGCCTCGATGCAGACCGCCACCCTGGGCGTCGACCGCCAGTTCGCGGGCGTCGCCTCGGCAATGGTCAACACCAGCCAGCAGATCGGCGGCTCGATCGGCACGGCGCTGCTGAACACCCTCGCGGCCACGGCGGCAACGGACTACCTCGCCACGCACACGCCGCTCACGGCGGCGATCGGGGCGGATGCCGCGATCGCCAGCTACTCAACGGCCTACCTGTGGGGCGCCGGCTTCTTCGCCGTCGGAGCGGTGATGTCCGCGCTGCTGTTCCGCCGTCGCAACCAGGGGCTGTCGCTGTCACACACGCCCGTGCCTGCGGTCACCGCGGATGCGGAGCCGGCGCTCGCGCACTGAGTCGAACGGGGCGGGGTTGGCCACGTGCCGGCCCCGCCCCGTCCGCAGAGCCGCGAGTACGGAACAAACGCGGCCACGAGACTTCATCGGCTCGAGCCGATGGCCAGCCCAGAAAATGACCTCAGGCAGCAGGCCGGGAGAACAGGTTGACGAGGTTTCTGTCAGGGTCGCGGAACAGTGTCGAGCGGTTGCCCCACGGCATCGTGGTCGGCTCGAGAACGACGTCGTCGAGGTCTGCTCGGAGTCGCGCGAAGTCCGCATCGACGTCCGTGACAAGGAATTCGAGTATGACGGAATCGTTGCGTCCAGGCTTCGGAGCAGCCTCTCCCAGCATCGCGACGGTCGCGGTGCTTGCGATCGCGAGAACGCCCGACGAGGTGCGAATCTCGGCGAAGACAGGGGCCGGGCGTACGGCGGCCACGCCCGTGATCGTCTCGTAGAAACGGGCGAGGCGGTCGACGTGCTCCGTGATGATGCGAACGGATGCGAATTCCATGGTGTTCCCTTCAGTCGAACCGCTCGGTTCGATCGCTCCATGATGATTCGGCCTGGCGACACCGTCCTGTCGGTGTTTACGGGCGCGCGCTACTTTGAGCGATCGGTTTCAGATCGCCGTACGGAATATCGAGGTCCTCGACTCGAAGAGCACGTCGGGGCGGTCTTTCCCCGGTGCTTTCGGCGCTGAGGATGCGGTCGCCGCGGAATGCGCGCACACCGTCGCGGAGGCGGCACCACGCGATGAGGTACCAGTCGCGGCCGCGGCCGATGTATCCCATGGGTTCGACGTCACGGGATGTCGCGACACCCTCCCGGTCTTCGTACACGATCCGGAGCACGCGACCCTCGCGCAGCGCGCCGGCGAGGGCCGCGGGGGCATCCGCTGTCGAGCCGTCGCTCAAGAGGTGGACGCGTGTCGCGAGGTCGACCGTCTCGGCGAGACTGCGGTCATCTGTGACCGCGATCACCTTGCGAAGCGCCGAAGTCGCCGCGTCGCGGAATGGGCTGGTCGCAAGCATCTCCAGCGAGATCATGATCGCCAGTGCCTCGTCGACGGTGAAACCGAGAGGCGCGAGCGTGTGCGAGGCATCCAGACAATAGCCACCGGTGCGGCCGGACTCGGCCCAGATCGGCACGCCCGAGTTCTGCAGCGCGGTGAGGTCGCGCTCGATGGTGCGGGAACTGACCTCGAACCGTGCAGCAAGCCAATTGGCGCTTCGAGGCCGCGGCGCGACAGCACGCAATTCTTCCACGAGGGCGTACAGGCGGTCGGTGCGGTTCACCCGTCGACCCTAACTCTGGGCTGAGACGTCCGCCTCGGAAGCCAGCTATCTTTGCGCGGCGGTGATCGCCGCGATCTGCGCCTCGAGCGCATCCCTCGGCACGGGCTTTGGGGAGACCCCAGGCCAGTACACCGGGACGAGCACGAGCGGCGCCTCCGGCATGGCTGCGAAGGTGAGGCGGATGCTGGGCAGCTGTTTTTTGCCAGCCGCAGTGGTCGTGAGTTCGGCCGTGTTCAGACTCGAGGTCGGGAGCACCAGAAGGGTGATCGGCGGGTTCGCGCTTCCATAGAAGGTCAGGTTCTCGGAGTCGGCGACCAGGGTGACGTAGCTGCGCGCGCGAAGCTTGGGCCGGGGCATCCCGAGCCTGACAGCCAGTTCGCGAAACTGGCGCAGCACGGGGACGGTGATTACGACGTGCACGAGCACCGCACCAGGGTTCGCGGCTTCGAGCGTCTTTCGGCGCCCCTCGTTGTTGAGGGCAAAGGTGGCGTGGACCATCAGGTTGATCCAGAACGCGGAGGTGAGGAGCAGCAGGAACAGAATGCCCAGGCCGACGAAGTACAGCGGGTCGCTGAAAGTGTTGGTGAGGACAATGGCGAAACCGAGGACCGCCAGGGCGGTCACGATCACGAGGGTCAGCAGAAACTGGTTGCTGGCCTTCTGAGTGATGTTCGGACGCGGCGCGTTGTTCACTGCGACGCCCGTTCCAGCACCAGCTCGCGCACGCGGGCGGCATCCGCTGTTCCCTGCATTGCCTTCATCACGGCGCCGATGACAGCACCGGCGGCCTGCACCTTGCCCTCGCGGATCTTCTCGAGCACGTCGGGCTGGGCGGCCAGGGC
>JBDUEC010000293.1:0-2787 GCA_040002655.1 Rhodoglobus sp.
AAGAACCTGAAGCCGCTGTTCGAGCAGCTCGCGGCATCCGGTTTCTCGCGCTACGCGTTCGTCACGGCAGACAGCACGGCCGACGCGATCGAGTTTCACGACCTCTCGCACGACTAGGATTCCAAGCGGACAACCACCACTTCGTGTCCCCCAATCTCTAGAAATAGGAGTTCCCCTTGGCTTTGATCGAGGCAGTTGGCGCCCGCGAAATTCTCGACTCCCGGGGCAACCCGACCATCGAGGTCGAGGTTCTGCTCGACGACGGTGTCGTCTCCCGCGCGGCGGTGCCGTCTGGTGCATCCACCGGTGCGTTCGAGGCCTACGAGCTTCGCGACGGCGACAAGAGCCGCTACCTCGGCAAGGGCGTTCTGAAGGCAGTGGATGCCGTGCTCAACGAACTCGGCCCGGCCGTCGAGGGAATCGACGCATCCGACCAGCGCATCGTGGATGCGACGATGATCGAGCTCGACGGAACCGACAACAAAAAGCGCCTCGGCGCCAACGCGATCCTCGGTGTCTCGCTGGCTGTTGCTCGCGCCGCCGCCGACTCGGTGGACCTGCCGCTCTTCCGCTACCTCGGTGGACCCAACGCCCACACCCTGCCGGTGCCGATGATGAACATCATCAACGGCGGGGCGCACGCAGACACCGGCCTCGACATCCAGGAGTTCATGGTGCTGCCGATCGGCGCCGACTCCTTCAGCGAGGGCCTGCGCTGGGGCGTCGAGACCTACCACGCCCTCAAGGACCTGCTCAAGAAGAACGGGCTGCCCACCGGCCTCGGCGATGAGGGCGGTTTCGCCCCCGACCTGGCCGGCGCTCGCGCCGCGCTCGACTTCATCACGGAGGCCATCGTCGCCGCCGGCTTCACGCCCGGCAAGGACATCGCACTCGGCATGGATGTCGCGGCCACGGAGTTCTTCGCCGACGGGGTCTACTCCTTCGAGAAGCAGAAGCTCTCCGGTGAGGAGCTCACCGCGTTCTGGGTCGGACTCGCGAACGACTACCCGCTCATCACGATCGAGGACCCGCTCGCCGAGGACGACTGGGAGGGCTACCAGCACCTCACCGCCGAGCTCGGCACGAAGCTGCAGGTGGTGGGCGACGACCTGTTCGTCACGAACCCGACGCGCCTGCAGAAGGGCATCGACCTGAACGTGGGCAACTCGATCCTGATCAAGGTCAACCAGATCGGCACGCTCACCGAGACGCTGGATGCCGTGGCCCTCGCCCAGCGCGCCGGCTACACGACGGTCATCTCGCACCGTTCGGGCGAGACCGAGGACACCACGATCGCCGACATCGCGGTCGCAGTGGATGCCGGCCAGATCAAGACCGGCGCCCCGGCGCGCTCGGAGCGGGTTGCCAAGTACAACCAGCTGCTGCGCATCGAGGAGGAGCTCGGCGACGCCGCGGTCTACGCGGGTCGTTCGGCTTTCCCCCGGTTCAAGGGCTGAGCGATTCACGGTAGCCGCGCGGGGTTCACCGCTTAGGGTCTTTGCATGGCGAAAATCGGGGACGGTGGGCGGGCTCCCCGCCGACCCGCCGCGCGGGGCGGTGCGCAGCGCCCGGGGGCAACCCGGGCCGCTGCCGCACGCTCCCGACCGCCCGTCGCTGCACCGCGTGAGACAGCGCCGCGCGAACCGAGCGCGCCCGAACTGTGGTTCCGCAACCTTCGGGTCTCGGGGTTCACCGTCGTGATTCTGGTTCTCGTCGTGCTCACTGTCGTTGTGCTGGCGCCCAGCCTGCGCATCCTGGTCGAGCAGCGCCAGCAGATCGCGGCGCTCGAGGCCGGGTTGAAGGCGGACAAGGAGTCGGTGCAGGAGCTCCAGAAGGATGTCGCGCGCTGGCAGGACCCGGCCTACATCGAGGCCCAGGCTCGCGAGCGCCTCTATTACATCTTCCCGGGCGAGTACAGCTACCTGGTGATCGATGACACCGGCGCGCAGACCACCACCGACGGCGCACCGATCAGCACGGAGCTGCAGACGACGAAGGTCGATTGGGTCAAGGGGCTGCTGTCGTCAGTCTTCACGGCCGGACTCACGGATGCCACGCCCGACCAGTTGCCCAGCCCGACGGTGGGCGGCTGACGTGGCCACCCCGCCGTTCGAGCCACCGACGGACGCAGACATCCGCACGGTCTCGCACCAGCTCGGCCGCCCCGCGCGCAACGTTGTGGGTATCGCCGCGCGCTGCGTCTGCGGCAACCCGACCGTCGTCGCCACGAAACCGCGGCTGGATGATGGCACGCCGTTCCCGACCCTCTACTACCTGAGCCACCCGGCCGCGACCGCCGCCATCTCCACCCTCGAGGCGACGGGTGTGATGCCGGAGCTGGCCGCGCTGCTTGTGGACGACGTCGCACTCGCGTACGGGCGAGCTCACGAGAGCTACATCGCCGACCGGGAGAGCATCGAGGTGGTCGACGAGATTGCCGGCATCTCCGCCGGCGGCATGCCGAACCGCGTCAAATGCCTGCACGCCCTCGCCGGTCACGCCCTCGCTGCCGGCCCAGGCGTGAACCCGATTGGCGACCTCGCCCTGGCCAGGTCCAGTTGGAGCCCGTCGGTGTGTGAGTGCCTGGACTACGAGGGCGCCGCGTGAGACGGGCGGCCGGGGTTATAGCGCTCGCCGTGCTCATTTCGCTGGTGGGCGTTGCACCGGCCGCACACGCCGATGCGGTGCGCGACAAGGAGTACTGGCTCGACGACTACGGCATCCGCGAGGCGTGGAACACGACGCGAGGTGCGGGCGTGACGATCGCGATCATCGACACGGGTGTCG
>JBDUEC010000294.1:0-2735 GCA_040002655.1 Rhodoglobus sp.
GACTACCCGCAGTTCGTCGCGGAGGTGGATGGCGCCAGCATCCATTTCGTCCATCGTCTCGCCGACCGGCCCGGTGCCCCGACGCTGCTCGTGATGCACGGATGGCCGCACACCTTCGCGCTGCAACTGGAGCTTGTGGATCGGCTGCCCGATTTCAACATCGTGGTTCCGAGCTTCCCCGGTTTCGGGTTCTCGCCGCCGTACCCGGACGGCCCGATGACGGAGGAGCGACTCGCCCGCTCGATGCACCTGCTGATGACCGAAACCCTCGGTTATGCGTCGTACTTCACCTATGGGGAGGATGTCTCCGCGAACGTCAACGACCTCATCGCGGGCACCTGGCCGGATGCCGTCGCCGGCATTATCGCGACGCACGCGCACTTCGGCACGGACGAAGAACGCGCAGCATCGGAGGACCCGCACGCGAAGGCGTTCTTCGAGAGGCTCTCGGCCCAACACGGGCCCAATGGGGCCTATGGACACGTGCAGGCAACGCGCCCAGACACCCTTGCGGCGGCACTCAACGACTCCCCCGCCGGACTGCTGTCCTGGATCGCCGAGAAGCTGGTCGAGTGGAGCGACGTGCCGCAGGGTGACCCCAAGGCGGTGGAGCAACGGATCTCCCGGGAGCGCATCCTGACCGAGGCGATGATCTACTGGCACACCCAGTCGATCGGCACCTCCTTCCGCCCGTACTACGAGGGTGCAGACAAGCCAGGTCCGATGCCGCCGGTGACGGTGCCGGCGGCCGTGTTCGTCCAGCGCCACGAGCACGACTACCCCGAATCGATGGCTCGGGGGTTCTACCGCGACCTTCGCGTGTTCGAGCGATTGGAGCAGGGCGGGCATTTCACTGTCGCCGAGGTCCCCGATGCTATGGCGCAACGGATCAGGTCGTTTGTGGCCTCGCTGAGCTCGAAGCACTGAGGCAGTCGCCAGCACAGTTAACCCTGCAGGCCGCGACCGCCCCGCCCCCGGCCTTCAGCCTCTGCTAGGGGCTACGCGCCCGCTGGCTGCCCGAGGCTAGAGCGTGAAGCCCGCGATCCCGGTCTTCGTCAGCAGGATGACGCGGCCGTCCCCGGCGGGGTAGCCGGCCACGCGCACAGCGCCCTTGCTCCACGCGATCTTGGGCGGCTCGATGTCGCCGGGATCCTTGCCGTTGAGGAGCGGACCATCGGCCGCCGCGCTCTTCAGGTCGCACGCATAGGCGAACCACCCCGCCGGATACTCGAGCGCGATCGGGTTGAGGCCGCCCAGGAATGCGGAGCCCTCGAACTCGAGTTGCACCCCGTTGCGTTCCGACTTGCACACGAAGGTCGACTTGTCCGGGCTCTGCGCGACCTTGCCATCGTTCAGGTCGATGAGCCCGGGCTTCTTCGGAGCGGTGAGAACTGACGCGAACTGGCCGCGCGACGCGAAGACGGCATCCAGCTCCCGCGCGACATGCAGGATCGACTGCTCGCCGGCGTGCGGCACCTCCCAGGCGATCGATCCATCGGCCACCTTCACGCCGACAACGGAGACTTCGGCGTCCTTCTGGTCGAGCATCGTTCCGGTGCTGGGTGCGTAGGTGAACGATCCTGACGTCACGCGGCACATGGGGCGCACGGCGGCATCCGCTGGCGCGTTGTACTGGGCGACCGCGTAGCAGAACTGATCGCCACCCTTGAGTAGCCAGGACCGCTCGCCGGTGTCGGGGTCGAGGGCGGCAACCCGCCTGGACTCGGCGTAGTCGAGGCTGAGCTGGTTGTCGAGGTCGGTGTTGGTCAGGATCGACCGGTAGCCCTGCACAAGGAGTTGACCCGTGGTGTGCACGAAATCGATATAGGTGGGCGGGGACATCCCCTGGTCGAACAGCTCGGTCGTCGGCACATCCCACAGCACCGCCTGGTCCTTGATGCGCAGCAGTTCCTGCACGTCGTCGTCGGTGTAGGCGCTGTAGTAGCCCTGGCCAAACCCGATCGTGTAGTCCCGATCATCGTCGGGAACGACCCGGGCGGTGAGCGAGACCTCGAGGCTGCCGAGGTCGAGGCGCACGTACCCCTGGTCCATGTCGTCGAAGCAGATCGTCGGGCCGTCGTCGCAGACCCAACCCGGGCCATAGGGGTTGAAAGCGAGCTCACCGTCGTCGGTGATCCTGGCGCTGTCGAGATAGTTCACATCCGGGTCGAACCCGGGGATGGTGACCTTCAGCTCCTTGCCGGTAGCGAGATCCGCCACTCGCAGGAAGTCGTCGGGCACGATCGAATCGTGCGTGATCTCGCGTTCGAAGTACACGACCACCCACTTCGCGTCGTCGCCGCTGCCGCGCTTCACAACGAGGGGCTGGATCGTCGGAACCGGATACGCGCGGCTGGCGCTGTTGGTTTCCTCGAAGAGTGGCGAAGCCCACGCTCCGCCGGGGGACGCCGTGTGCTTCCAGAGCAGCTTGCCGGTGTCCGTCGAGTGAACCTCGAGGCGCAGCCCCACTGTGTCGTCCTGCGCGTAGACCGCAACCATTCCGTCGGCGACCGCCGGTTCGCCGAAGACGCCATCGACATCCACCTGCCAAGCCGGCGTGATCGGCTGAGCGAACTCGGCATTCACCTGGTCGAGGGTAGGCGGACCCGACGGGATGCACCCGGTCAGGAGGAGGGCAACTGTCGCCGTGATCGCTGCCAGTGCTGTGAGCCGTGCTCGGTTGTGCATGGTCTCGTCCCTCCTCGAGAATTCCACAGTATCCCCCGAATGGGGGT
>JBDUEC010000295.1:0-2735 GCA_040002655.1 Rhodoglobus sp.
TCATCGCCAGCGCAACGGGATTGCCCGAGCCGACGACCGTGCCCGACCTGGTTGAGCGCAACTACGGCGAGGCCGAGGGGCTCACTGACGAGCAGATCGAGGCGCAGTTCGGCGGCCGCTTCCACAGCGGTCCATCCATGATCGCCGGCCAGGAATCCCGCGAGGAGGTCACCGCCCGCGTGCTGCCCGCCCTGATGGCGGTAGCGGATGCCCACCCGGGCGAGCGCGTGATCGTCGTGAGTCACGGTGGCGTCATCCGCTCGGTGCTGAACGCGGTGGACCCGAACGGCACCCACTCCTGGATCCGCAACGGATCGGTGCACAGCTTCCGCCACGTGGACGGCGCGCTCGAGCTCACGGCGTTCGACGATCCGATCGAGGTCGAGTCGCTCGACTGCGCGACCGACGAACTCGAGGATCAGAACGCGGTCGAGGCCAGGGAGTCGATCGCCAAGTGAGCCTGGCGAACTTTCTGGAGCGCGCCGCCGTGCTCGGTTGCGAAGTGACGGTTACCGAGATGTCCGAGTCGACCCACACCGCCGCGGAGGCCGCAGCAGCCGTCGGTTACCCGGTGGCTGCGATCGTGAAGAGCCTCCTCTTCACTGCCGATGGCGAGCCCCTGCTGCTGCTCGTCTCCGGTCCGAACCGGGTCGACATCGACCACGTGTCGGCGGAGCTCGGCGCGACCGTTGCCATGGCCGACGCCAAGTCCGTGAAGGCCATCACCGGTTACAGCATCGGTGGGGTGCCACCGTTCGGGCACAACGTACCGATCCGCACCGTGATCGATGCCGACCTGCTCGCCCTGGACGAGGTCTGGGCAGCTGCGGGAAGCGCGCGCGCCGTCTTTCCGATCGCGCCCGGCCGACTCGTTGAACTGGCCTCAGCGACCGTCGCGAGTGTGCGCTGAGCGCTTCGCGTAGGTCTCCTCGAGCACGGTGAGCAGCCCGGCAGCGGCGGTGTCCCAGTCGAAGAGCCCTGAGCGGTCGCGGGCGGCGGCCGAGCGCTCTGCCCACAGCTTTCCGTTCTCAAGCTGCTTCACGGTGTCGGCGAAGGACTCGGGGCTGGTCACCCCGAAGTAGCCGGCCACGTCTCCACCGATCTCGCGGAAGATCGGGATGTCGCTGACGACGAGCGGCGTGCCTACCGCCATTGCCTCCACGAGTGGTAACCCGAAGCCCTCGTCCTTGGAGGCGGTCACCAGAGCCGTGGCGCCGCGCAGGGCGGCCTGGTAGTCCTCATCGCTGGCCCCGTCGAAGAACTCCAGCGACCCGGCCGGTGCGAGGGCTTCGAGCCGCGCGCGTTCGGCCGGGGCGACCCGGCTCATCAGCTGCAGTGTGTAGCCGGGCAGCTGCGCCATACCCTTCACCACGGTGTCCACATTCTTATAAGGCATGAACGTGCCCATGTAGACGAGCTTCTTCGCGCTCGGCATTGTCCGCTTCTCGAGCGTCGGTGGGCGATCGGTTCCGAGTAGCACCACCGTGATCGGGTGGCGGGAGAGGTGGTGCTTCACCATGAGATCGCGGGTGGTCTCGGAGTCGGCGAGGTGGGCATCCGCTCGATTGAGCACGGCGCGCTGGAACGCCCAGGTGAGGTGGTAGATGCGCCAGAGCACGCGCACAGGGCCCGGGATGTTCCGCGGCGGTGTGCGGTTCGTGTAGTAGATCAGGTCGTGAATGGTAGTCACCAGCGCGAAGCGCCGGCCGAAGGGGCCAATGGTCTGCATCGGACTGAACACGATGTCCTGGCCGAACTTGTTGATACGAGCGCCGGTGATCGGCTCAAGCGGGCCAGTCGGCGACGGACCCAGCACCCACGGCAGGTCGGGCAGCATGGCGAGCTGCCGTTCGTCGCTGATCATCATGGTGACCGGATGCAGCCTGCCGAGGGCCTCGACCAGGCTCGCCGAATATCGACTGATGCCGTCGTGCCGAGGGAATCGCACGTAGCGGCAATCGAAGACGATCTTCACGTGTTGGCCGCCCGGACCACGGATCCGGTGCCGAGGAATGCCACGATCTTCTCGGCGGCCACCCGTGGCATCTCGTAATGCACGAGATGACCGACACCGTGGAGGATGGTGAGCTCCGCCTTCGGGAACAGGGTCTGCACGTGCTTAAGGGCAGCAACGGTAGTGATCGGGTCCTCGTCGGAGCCGATCAGCAGCGTCGGCACGTCGACTCGTGTCGCGACCTGGCTCACGTCCGTGCTGATTGAGGCTTTGAAGGCGGCGATCACCGTCTCCCGGTCGGAGAACCGGTTGAAGTAGCGGGCGTGCTGGTCGTGGATCCAACGGTTCAGGCGACGGTTCTTCGAGCGGATCATCGTTACGCTCACGAACCACGGAACCAACGGGTTCTTCAGCACCGCATTGCCGATCGCTCGCGGCAGCCACCCCGACAGGCCGTAAAAGCCGACGGTGAGCCGGGTTCCGAAGGCGCTCGGCCCCTCGAGGGCCGGGGCTGCAATCGGGTTCAGCAGAATCAGCTTCGGCGTCTTCAGGCCGTTCGCGATGGCGGTTGAGGTGACGATGGAGCCGAACGAGTGGCCGAAGATCACGGCAGTACCCGTGAGCCCGAGCTTCTCGACGAAAGCGCCGAGCCAGGCGGCGTAGCCGTCAATCGTCGTCGGAACCTCGGTGAGCGGGCTCGATTCGCCGAATCCGGGCAGGTCGGGGCCGATCACCCGGATGCCGGACAGGTGCGCGATCACCGGCTCGAGACCGTGGTGCT
>JBDUEC010000296.1:0-2712 GCA_040002655.1 Rhodoglobus sp.
CTCAGTCGGCGCCGCAGCGCGGTGGACGTGCACGATGTGGGCCGGGTCGCGTTCCGTGTGCTGCCCACCGACCTGGACGTGCTGGGGCACATGAACAACGGCATCTATTTTTCGATCATGGATCTCGGGCGCATGGACCTGCTCATCCGCTCCGGCGCCTGGAGCAAGATGCGCGAGCGCGGCTATTACCCGGTCATGGCGAACGAGACGATCACGTTCCGCAAGTCGCTGCAGCCGTGGCAACGATTCGAGGTCGAATCGAAGATCGTCGGCTACGACGCGAAGGGCGTTTACGCGCAGCAGCGGTTCGTGGTCGGCGGCGAGATCTTCGCGGAGGCAATGACCCGCGGCCGCTTCCTCAAAAAGGGCGGCGGCACGGTGAGCATCGCCGAGATCTCCGACTTCCTCGGAGTGGATGTCTCCAACCTCACGCCCCCGGCCTGGGTCGCGACCTGGAACGCCAACGTGGCCCTGCCGAACACGAGGCAGCCTGCCCCCAGCACCTGGGACTAGCGGGCGAACACCCCGTCCGGGTCGTGGGCCGCGCGCACCGCGACCAGGCGGGCGTGAGGCTCCGCCAACCAGGGCTGCCCGGTCTGGCCGGGCCGGTTCACTCCGACGAAGTTGATGTTCGACTCCGGCGAGATCCACGGGGCCACGGCCGCGTAGGCCCGGTCCGCAGCCGCAGGCACGACCTCGGCGAACAGCGCCGGGTTGGGCGCGCCGATGAAGCTGAGCGTGTACGCGGCGGTGCGTCCGCCGGCCGCGGAACCCTCGGGCACATCCGTTCGCACGGCGCCTCCGAGGTGCCGGATCTCGCCGATCATGAGCGGCGTCTGCGCCCCGGAGCCGAGCTGGCCGAGCCAGGCGGTCACGAAGTCCTGGTCGATCGGGCCGAGCAGTGCGCCGGTTGCCCAGCCCGGACCGGGGTTGGTTGGGTCGTTGTGGATGAGGGCGACATCCCGGGCGGGCAGTTCGGCGAGCGAATCGAGGTAGACCGGGGCGAGTGCGCGCAGGGGCGCGGCCAGGCGCTCGCCCTCTTCGATGCCACCCGGGTAGGCGAAGTGCATGTTCAGCAGCGTGCGGCCGCGCACGGGCTCCGGGATGAACTCCAGGTCGGGGAAGCGGAAGATTCCGATGCTCGTGGTGACGTCGTCAGGGGCGGTCGCAGTCCACTCGGCCCAGCCGCGCGCCACCGCCTCGATGTGTTCCTCGGCGAACAACAGCGAGCCCGCGTAGAGGGTGTCGAGTTCGACGAGGGCGATGCGCACCTCGGTGACGATGCCCAGGCCGAACTTGCCACCGCGCAGCGCCCAGAACAGGTCGCTGTTCTCGAGCGGGCTGGCCTCGACGATCTCGCCGGTGCCGATCACGACGGTGAAGCCACGCACGTAGTCCGACGAGAAGCCGTGACTCCGGGAGAGCGGGCCGAGCCCGCCGCCCGTGAGGTATCCAACCACGCCCACGTTCGTCGACGATCCGGTCACCGGAGCCAGCCGCACGTTGGCGGCCGCATCGACAACGGATGCCCACTGCGCGCCGCCGCCGACGGTCGCGATCTTGAGTGGGCCGTCGACACTCACGGAGTCCAGCCGGCGCGTGGTGACGAGCACTCCGCCGACGATCGGCGCCTCGGCTCCGTGCCCGGTGGACTGCACGTGCACGCGCAGTCCGTTCGCGCGCGCGAACTTGACCGTCTCGGCGACGTCGGATGCGCTGGTCGCGCCGACCACGGCATCCGGGCTGTGTACCACTGCGAGGTTGAATCCCGCGGCTTCGTCGGCGTAACCGGGGTCGGACGGTTCGAGCACGGGACCGCTGACGCGGGAGCGGAGGGAGGTGTATTCGGTCATGCTTCGACCCTAACCGCGGGCGCCGACCTCAGCCCTCCAGCACGGCCATCGCCGCGTTGTGGCCGCCGAGCCCGCTGACCGCTCCGCCCCTGCGGGCGCCGGCCCCACACAGCAGGATGCGGTCGCCGTAGCCGCTCTCCACGCCCCAGCGCTGCGCGGGCGTCCACAGCGGGTCGTCATCTTCGGCGAACGGCCAACTCAACGGCCCATGGAAGATGTTGCCGCCGGGCATCGCCAGGCTGTGCTCGAGGTCGAGTGTGGTGCGGGTCTCGATCGCTGGCTCGTCGTTCGCGTCGCGCAGCACGAGCGACTCGATCGGTTCGGCCAGCACGGAGTCGAGGCTCGCGAGCACAGCCTTCTGCAGCTCGGCGCGAAGCGTCTCGTTGTTCGTCTCAGTCGCGAGCCGGTCGGGCACGTGCAGCCCGAACACGGTGATGGTCTGGGCACCGCTGGCCTGCAGTTCTGGCGACAGGATCGACGGATCGGTGAGCGAGTGGCAGTAGATCTCGCAGGGCAGCGGATCCGGGATGCCGCCCCCCGCAGCCGTGTCGTACGCGCGCTGCAGTTGCGTCCACGTCTCGTTGATGTGGAAGGTGCCGCCGAACGCCGCGGCCGGGCCGACGGACGTGTCCTTCAGTTTGGGCAGGCGGGAGAGTACGAGGTTGGTCTTGACCTGGGCGCCTTCGGGGCGCACGGTGGTCGAGGCGGAGCGCGGTCTCGAGACCACGTTGGTGAGGTTTCGAGACGCGGGCTCCTTCGTCGCGCGCTCCTCAACCAGCGCGGCAAGCACGTAGGGCGCCACGTTCGCCAGCACGACTCCCGCGCCGACCCGGATGCCGTTGTAGGTGACCTCGCCATC
>JBDUEC010000297.1:0-2671 GCA_040002655.1 Rhodoglobus sp.
GCGGCGCCCGGGCCGACGATCATGGCACCGAGGAACATCGGGATGCCCGCGCCCACGATCACACCCATGGTCGCGATGGTGCCGATGACGCCACCACGCACGCCGTAGACCATGCGGCCTCCGGTGTTGGCGATGAGCAGCGGCAGCAGGTAGGTGATCATCGGTCCGACCAGACCGAGGTTGGTCACGTCAGGGTTTGTGCTCCAGCCGCCCAACTGCTGAACCCACTCGGGCTGGAACCCGAGCAGCGGCAGCCAGCCGGTGGGGATGAAGAGTGCGGTGATGAGGCCCCACGCGATGAAGGCCGCGATGTTGGGGAGCACCATGCCGCTGACGAAGGTGCCGAAGCGCTGCACGCGAACGCGCCCGCTGCTTGTAGTGGGTAATGCTGACGTCGTTGTCATTCTGACTACTCCGATTCTGTGGGGTGGGTGGTGATGGGTGTTGCAGCAGTGAGAACCGCGTGGCGGGCCTCCACTGCGCTATTTGCCGAGAGAGCAAGTTCGGCGAATTCCTTGGCCTGCGCGAGCGTGAACCTCGTGAGTTCGGCGCGCACGTCGGCGAGTGCTGCTGGTGACATCGAGAGGCTCGTGGCGCCGAGGCCCACGAGTACGACCGCGAGCAGGGGGTCGGCCGCTGCCTCGCCGCAGATTCCGACCGGCTTGCCGAGGGCGGCGCCCGCCTTGCCGACCTCGCCCACGAGCCGAAGCACGGCGGGGTGCCACGGGTCCTGGAAGCTCGCAACGGAGCCGAGCAGGCGGTCGGCGGCGAGGGTGTACTGGGTGAGGTCGTTCGTTCCGATGCTCGCGAAGTCGGCATCCGCCAGGATGCGGTCGGCCAGGAGAGCGGATGCCGGAACCTCCACCATCACGCCGGCCGTGGCGATGCCGAGCTCGCGCGCGAGCGTGGTGAAGTACCGGGTCTCTTCGACGGTGGACACCATGGGTGCCATCACCCACACCTCCGCCTGGTTCTCTGCTGCAGCGTTCGCGATCGCGGTGAGCTGGTCGCGCAGGATCGGCTCGTTGGCCCGCAGTGCCCGCAGGCCACGCAGGCCGAGGGCGGGGTTCTCCTCCGGCTCGTCGTTGAGAAAGCTCAGCGGCTTGTCGGCGCCGGCGTCGAGCGCCCGCACGATCACCTTCTTGCCGGGGAAGGCGGCGAACAGGCGGGAGTACTTCTCCTGCTGGTCCGCGACGGTGGGGGCGGTGTCCGCGTCGAGGAACAGGAACTCGGTGCGGAACAGGCCGACTCCCTCTGCGCCCTTCGCCACGGCATCCGCTGCCCCGTCTGCGGAGCCGAGGTTCGCGAGCAACGGGATGGCGGTGCCGTCGGCGAGTCTGCCCGGCCCGACCGGCACCACCGGAGCGGATGCGCGCTGAGCGAGAGTGGCTTCCGCTGCCGCGCGCTCCTCTGGAGAAGGAGCGACGGTGACCCCACCCGTGGAGGCGTCCACGATAACCACTTCGCCATCGGGAAGGGAGAGGGCACCGGTCGCGCCAACGACAGCAACGATCGATTTCTCCCTGGCGAGGATTGCCGTGTGCGAAGTGGGGCCACCGTCGCTGGTCACTAGAGCAAGGACCTTTTCGAGGTCGAGCAGCGCGGTGTCGGCCGGGGCCAGGTCGCGCGCGACCAGCACGAAGGGATGGTCGGGGTCGGGCACCCCGGGCGCGGGTACTCCCTGCAGGTGGGCCACGACCCGCTGCGACACATCGTCGAGGTCGGTGGCGCGCTCCCCCATGTAGCCGCCCATACTCACGAGCAGGTCGCGGAATCCCACGAACGCCTCGAACACCGCCCGCTCGGCGGTCTTGCCGCCAGCGATCAACGCGTTGACGTTGTCACTCAGGGTCGGGTCCTCGGCCATGAAGGCCTGGGCCTCAAGCACGTCCTTCGCCGCGCCGCCGGCCTTCTCGCCCCGAAGGCGGATGTCCGCCGCGGCGGCCGCGAGAGCGCCGACCGCGCGCACCTTCTCGGCGTCGGGGGTGAGGGTGCTCGGCGCGTCGGTGGGCTCCGGCAGCGGACTCGGCATCTGCAGCACAGGGCCGATCGCGATGCCGCGACCGATCCCGATGCCCTGGAGGTTGTCTGGCATTGCGGTCACGCGTCGTGGTCGGTCGTGAGCAGGTCGGCCAGGGTGTCGAGCACCTGGTCGGCGTTGTCCCCCTCGGCGGAGAGGGTCACCTGGTCGCCGTGCTCGATGCCGAGGGAGATCACGCCGAGAATGCTCGCGGCGTTCAGGGTCTTCTCGCCCTTGGTGAGTTCGACCTTGAGTCCAGAGCTGTTCACGGCCTGCACGAACAGTGAGGCGGGGCGGGCATGGAGGCCGTGGGCCGATGCGATCGTGATGGTGCGTTCAGCCATGAGTGGGTCCTTCTGTCGTTGAGGGAGTTGCCGATCCGGTCGTTCGGAGCAGCTGTTGTGCGAGTTCGAGGGCGCTGGCGGCGCCGGCGGGGCCGAATGCGTCGGCGGCCAACAGCGCGGCCGGAAGCCCGCCCGCGCGCGTGACGAGCGAGTCGAAACGGTCTGCGAGGTGCGGGCCGACGAGCATCGCGTCGGCCGGGAGGTGAGCCTCGAGTTCCTGCTCGCTGACGGCGATGGCCGTGAGGTCGACAGCGCCGGCCTTGGCGAGTGCCCGGATGCGGCTGGCGAGGAAAGTGCTGGAGGCGCC
>JBDUEC010000298.1:0-2671 GCA_040002655.1 Rhodoglobus sp.
CGCGCAGCGACACCCTCCGGCATCGGCAGGATCGGGTAGTTGTGGATCATGCGCTGGCCCTCGTGGAAGTCGACCGGCACGCCTGCGGCTCGGGCGGCATCCGCGATCGCGTGCGCGTCGTGGTTGAGCAGGTCGCGGGTTCCGGTGAAGATCGTGAGCGGGCCGAGTCCAGCGAAGTCGCCGTTGATCGGGCTGACCCGCGGGTCATCGATGGCCAGGTCGCCCCGGTAGAGGTCGAGCGCCAGGGCATTGCCGGGCACGGCGAGCCAGGGGTCGTCTTTGGCCAGTTCCGCGACCTCCGGCGCCGAGAATGTCGCATCGCCGAGCGGAGCGATCAGCACGGTGCGGATGCCGCCGACTCCACGATCCCGCAACTGCATGGCGGTCACCAGGGCCATCGTGCCGCCGGCCGAGTCGCCCAGAACTGTCGAGTTCTCGGCACCGGACCGTGCGACCATCGATGCGGCCAACTGGACCAGGAACGCGGTGGTCTGCGTCGCGGTCTCGTGCGGCGCGAGCCGGTAGATTGCCACCGTAATCGTCGCCCCGGTCTCCTCGACCAGGTTGGCCGCGAAGGTCCACTGCACGGGGTCGATCTCGAACACCCATGATCCGCCGTGGAGGTAGAGGGCTTCCTTGCCACTGCCGCCGAGCTTGGGTGACAGCACGTAGACCGCCTTGCCGTCCACCTCCACGTGCCGGATGTCCACCCGCTTCAGCACGCTCGCCGGCGGCTGATAATCGACGGGCTTCACCGACAACCGGTCGACCCGCGCCTGCGTGCGCTCCGCCGAGCTGAACATTCGATGCGATCCGCGAGCGAAGATGACGAGGGGGGCAAGTCGCGCCAACAGGCTGAGCATAACCGGAGCCTATGCCCGGGGACGGTGAGTCTCTTCACGTTGGCAGAGCGAAGCGACGAGTGTCGCACTGTCCGCACTCCCGTGAATCAGCAATTCGGGCACATTTGCTGATTCACGGGTGTGTTCACGCGGGAACTGTTTGCCAGACGCCCACAATCGGCGGCCTTGGAGCCGCAACTACTTGTTGTCGTAGCTCCGGAACGCCGCTACGGCGTTGTGTCCGCCGAAGCCGAACGAGTTGCTGATCGCGAGCAATGGCCCATCACCCAGAGATCGCGGCGACGTCACGACGTCGAGCGTGATCTCCGGATCCTGCTCGGTGAGGTTGATTGTCGGGGGAGCCGTGCGGTTGTGCAGGGCGAGGATCGTGAAGATCGCCTCGAGCGCGCCGGTGCCGCCGAGGAGGTGGCCGGTGGCCGCCTTCGTCGCCGAGACCGCGATGTTCGGCAGGTGGTCGCCGAACACCCGCAGCAGGGACCGGTACTCCGCAATGTCGCCGACCGGGGTGCTGGTGGCGTGGGCGTTGACGTGAACGACGTCGCTCGGCTTGCCGCCGGCCTGCTCGATCGCCGCGATCATCGCACGGGCTGCTGCGGACCCCTCCGGGTCCGGAGCGGTGATGTGGTACGAATCGCTCGTCACTGCACCACCGGCAAGCTCGGCGTAGATGCGGGCGCCGCGGGCAAGGGCGTGCTCCTCGGTCTCGAGCACGATGCTGCCCGCGCCCTCGCCGAGCACGAAGCCGTCGCGCGACACATCGAACGGACGGGATGCCGTGGCCGGGTCGTCGTTGCGCTTCGAGAGCGCCTGCATGGCAGCGAACGCCGCGATCGGCAGGGGGTGGATGACGGACTCAGTGCCGCCGGCGATCACCACGTCGGCGAGGCCTGCCTGCAGGTGCTCGTACGCGTTCGCGATGGCCTCGGTGCTTGAGGCACACGCCGACACGTCAGTGCGGGCGTAGGCACGGGAGGGGATCGACATGCTGATCGCGGCCGCAGCAGCGTTCGGCATGAGCATGGGGATCGTCATCGGGAGCACGCGGCGCGGCCCCTTCTCCTTGAGCGTGTCCCACGCGTCGAGGAGCGTCCAGAGTCCGCCGATGCCGGTGGAGTAGTCCACGCCGATGCGCACCGGGTCGTCGCCGGGGGAGCCGGCATCCGCCCAGGCTTCGCGTGCGGAGATCAGGGCCAGCTGGGCGGAGGGGTCGAGGCGCTTGTACTCGACGCGCTCAAGCACATCCTCGGGGCGCACGCGCACCTGCCCGGCGAAGTGAACGGGGAGGTCGAGACCTGCGACCCATTCCTTGTCGATGGTGCTGATGCCTGATTCGCCGGCGAGCAGGGCCTTCCAGGAGTCCTGGGCGGTTCCGCCTAGCGGCGACGTGGCGCCAATGCCGGTAACAACGATCTTCTTGGTCATAACAACAACTTCCTGTGGAACGAACGCGCCCGCGGGGTGGCCAGCCGAAAGGATCGCGGCTGGCCAGCCGCGAATGCTGGGTGCTTAGCCCTGTGCGCTGGTGATGAAGCTGACGGCGTCACCGACGGTCTTGAGGTTCTTTACCTCTTCGTCCGGGATCTTGACGTCAAACTTCTCTTCAGCGTTCACGACGATGGTCATCATCGAGATTGAATCGATGTCCAGGTCGTCGGTGAAGGACTTGTCCAGCTCGACGCTGTCGGTGGCGATGCCTGTCTCATCATTGATGAGCTCGGCGAGGCCGGCCAGAACTTCTTCGGTGGACAGTGCCATGGTTTTTCTCCTTGAGGGGGTGTCGTTTGACCGTTAGCTAGTTTAGGGGAGGG
>JBDUEC010000299.1:0-2645 GCA_040002655.1 Rhodoglobus sp.
AACATGGTACGGGCATCGAACCCGGGTCGCAAGCTGGTGGTGGGTCAGGTGCTGGCCGCCTGACGAGCAGCCAGGTCTAGCGGTACCCTCAGCGCACTCGACGAGCAGCAGCGGCTTGTCGAGCCAGCACCGACGCCGGACGGCGACAAGGGAGTTTTCCAGGACGGCAAGATCCGCATCGACCTCTCCGCGCGTTAGCTGGCGAACGCGACCATAAGGTGCATGGCCCCGCTCTGCGAGACTGTAGTCGTGCTCGGGACGATTTGGGGATGGTCAGTGCTGGGATCGGCGCCGTGGCCACGGTGCTCTTGATTGCCTACGGCACCGAGTCGGGAACGTGGGTCGATGAACACCATGTGAGCAATGCGCCCTCGGTGCTCGGCCTGATGATCCTGACGGCTCTCGCCATCGTGCTCTTCGTCGGCGGTCTCATCGTGGGGCTCATTGGCACGACACGAGCTGGGCGGGTTTAGCGCAGTGGCACCACGTTCGGCTCTCGCGGGCACGACGCTGCTCGTCGCGGCTGCACTGCTGAGCGGATGCACGCAAGCGACCGCCCCGTACCTTGCTGTGGTGACGAAGACGGGCGCGGTTCAAATGCAAGCAATCGTCCAAGGCGAGCTCATGATCCTCGACGACGGATGCTTTGGGTTGAGCAGCGACACTGGTTCCGTTCTTGTTGCGTTTCCTTCGGGAAGCCGGATTACCGACGACCGATCGGGAATCAGCATTCCGGTGCTGGGGCGAGTCGACATCGGAGATCCCATCACCGGTTCGGGCGGGTTCGTGCCGTCGAGCCAGGTAGTCGGAGTGCAGGTGCCGGAGAACTGTCACGCCGACAGCATCGAGATACTGAACGATTTCTAACCGGTTCGCTCAGCTGGCGGCGACGAGGGCATCCCGCAGCGCGGTGAGGGCCGGGGAGATCGCCGGGGGCTCGCGCACGGAACGCCGCGCGGCCCCGAGTGCTCTCAGCACGGTGGAGTCGGCGCGGCCCCTGTCGCGATAGGCGATCGCGAGTGGGGCGACCTCGTCGAGAAGGTCGGACCAGTCTGCGGGGGAGTGGCCGGTGCGACGCACCAGGCGCCAGGCGGCGAAGGGTGTGCGCACCTCACGCAGGGCGGCGCTCGCGCGGGCGAACGCGGCCAGGCGCTCGTCGTCCGTTGTGGGCTCGGCATCCGCTGCGTCACCGGCGATCACCAGCTGGAGAGCGCCGAGCGCATCACTCAGCCGCTTACGTGCGACGTTCGTGGAGCGCACCGGCAGCACGAACCAGGTGGCAAGAAGCGCGAGGATCGCACCGACCACGATCTCCTCGAGGCGCGGCAGGAACTCCACGTGCGCGACGCCCCCGGTGAAGCCCTGGAGCAGCGCGAGCGCGATCGTCACGAGCAGCGCCCAGAAGGCATAGTTGACCGGCCGCAGCCAGATTCCGAGGAACACCGCGACGAGAATGAGGGCGACCGTCCAGCCGTCGTGGCCGCCGATGCCGGCGCTGGCGACGATCGCGACCACCGTGCCCGCCGCGGCGCCGACCACCCGCAGGATGCTCTTCCACGCGACATCTACCCGCCCGCGGTTGCCGCTGCACACGATGAACGCGGTGAGCACGATCCAGGCCCAGCGTTCGGGGAAGAGCAGGTAACCCGCCGCGAACGACGCAACCAGCGCGATCGCCATCTGGATCGCCATGCGCGTACTGGCCACCGGCCGTAGCCCCGAAGCGGATGCCGCGCGCTCAACCCGCGCCTTCGCGACGATGAGCCCCGCTCTCCTGCCGCCCCACCTCAGCAGCGCCACCCAACCGAGCGCCACCAGCGATACGGCGATCGGAACGAGAAACCCGAGCCCTCCGAACCGCCCTCCGCCGGCCGGAGGAACCACGAGCAGCGTCATCAGCGGCAGCGCGATGAGCGACCCGATGCGCGCGGCAAGGGTGCCGAACCGCCGCAGCCAGATCGACAGGAACATGCCGCCCGTGAAGACGATCGCACCGACGATCGGCAGCGCGTGCAGCAGCAACCCCGCGCCGAGCGTCGCAAGCCCGACCGCTGGCAGGATGACGAGGCCCTCCACGAAGCCGCGGCGCGAGTCGGCAAGCCCGCTGCGCGAGAGACCGAGCACCAGCACCACGCCGAGCACGGCGAACGAGGGTTGCGGGTCGACCAGCAGCACGGTGCCGACCGTGGCCAGTACGGCGACCATCGTGACCACGGCCTCGCGCAGATGCCGCAGGCCGGGATCGAACGACATCGCGCCTAGCGAGCTGCCGCGCAGTCGGCGCAGAGTCCGAACACGTCGACGATGTGGCTGGGCTGGACGAAGCCATGCTCGGAGGCGACCCCGCGTGCCCAGGCCTCCACGGCATCCGCTTCGATTTCGACCGTGAGCCCGCAGGAGCGGCAGATCAGGTGATGGTGATGACTGTTAGGGGTGCATGCGCGGTAGAGGCTCTCGCCCTCCTGCTGCAGCGAGTCGGCGTCACCCTCGCCGGCGAGGTCGGTCAGGGCGCGGTACACGGTGGCGAGCCCGATCGGCGACCCGGAGTCGCGCAGGCTGGAGTGCAGCGCCTGAGCGCTCACGAAACCCTCGGAGCCGCCGAGGGCCTCCTTCACGGCTTCGCGCTGCCAGGTGTTGCGCTTCAT
>JBDUEC010000300.1:0-2637 GCA_040002655.1 Rhodoglobus sp.
GGCGATCGGCAGCCCGGCAATGGGCCTGCTCACCGACGCATTCGGGCCGCGGGTCGCTCTCGTGATTGCTGGCACAGTTCCGTTGTGTACGGCGATCGCGATCAGCATTCACCTCGCGCGCTCCGGTTCGCTGCGCATTCGGGTGCGCCTGCGTCGTGGGCAGTCGATCATCAGCCTGGTCGCGCCGGACCGCACCGAGCTCTGACCCGCTGGTTGAGGCGGACGTGGTCCGGTCTCGAAACCAGCGGGTTCTGCCTAGGCGTCGACGGATTCGAGCAGGCTCACAGCCTCCGGTGCCGTGGAACGCTGTACCCGGGGCCGCCCGAAGAACGGCACGATCGCGGCGGCCAGGGCGAGGCTCGCTCCGATGACGAACGCGGTCACGTAGCCCGACTCGGTCACCAGGCCGGAGACTCCGGCGCTCGCTCCAATGGCCGCCGCGAACACGGTGGTGCCCAGGGCCCCGCCGATGGTGCGGATGTTCGTGTTCATGCCGGTCGCGATTCCTACCTGGTCAGCGGGAACGCTGCGCACGATGAGGTTCGGCGTTGATGAGGTCACGAGTCCGGTGCCCAGCCCGAGGGCCGCGGCGGCGATCGCGAGTTGCACCGCGTTGTCGTGGAGGAGGGCGATCGACAGCGCGGAGCCGGCGGAGAGCAACGCTCCGATGGTGAGCTGCACCGGGAACGGGATCACGCGGCTGAGCGGCCCTGCGACGAAGCCGACGGATGCCATGGTCACCAGCATCGGAAGCATGATCAACCCAGCATCGCTGGCCGTCAGCCCCAGTCCGAAGCCACCCGTGGCCGGGCTCTCAACCAGGCGGGGGAGGTAGGCCCAGGTTCCGAACATCGCGGCCCCGGTGAGGAGTGCAGTGAGGTTGGTGGTCCAGACGGCGGGAAGGCGCATCATCCGCATGTTCACGAGTGGTTGCTTCGAGCGGAGCTCAACGGACAGCCAGCCAGCGGCCAGGAGTGCGGCCAGACCCAGCAGGCCGATCACGGGTGCAGAGCCCCAACCCCAGGTGTTGCCGGCGCTGAGCGGGAGGAGCAGGGCCACGAGCCAGCCCGAGAGCAGCACGGCGGCGAGCACGTTGATTCGACCCGTTGCGGAGTGCGCCGTCTCGCGCATGCCCCGGATGCCGAGCGTGAGCCCGATCACGGCGAACGTGAGCGGCAGCACGAACAGGGTGCGCCACCCGAGGGCCGCTGCGATCGGACCGGAGATCACCGTTCCGAGTCCGCTGGCGACGGCCATGATGGCGGCGAGAGCACCGATCGTGGCGGGCACCCTGGCCGGGGGGAAAGCGTCCCGTACCAGGCCGAACCCGAGCGGGAAGACCGCACCGCCGAGGCCCTGGAGCACGCGGGCGAGAAGCAGGATCGGCAAGCTCGGCGCGAACGCTGCGAGCACAGATCCGGCGGCTACGGCGACCAGGGCGAGGATGTACATCCTGCGGCGCCCGACGAGGTCGCCTGCGCGTCCGAGGAGCGGGGTGGCGACGGCGGCTGCGATGAGCCAGGCGGTGAGCGTCCAGGTGACGCCCACGTCATCCGCTTTCAGGTCGCGGCCGATCAGGGACAGCACGGGAATGATGAGGGATTGCAGGCTCGCCACGGCGGCGAAGCTTGTTGCAACGGCGATGAATGTGATGCGAGTGCGACGAGATTCGTCGGCGTTCAACTCCGGGTTCGGCTCGGCGTTCAGCTGGATGTTCGACTCGGTGTTCGACATAGTCGGCTTTCTGGAAATAGGGGTAGAGTGGAGGCAGGCTCCGATCGGAGGAAGCCTCCGGTTAATCACTATACGGAGGTAGCCTCCGTTTAGCAACCTGCGAAAGAAGAATGACGAACGAAGAATTGACCGCGCTGCTCGACGAGCGTCGCCCGAAGCGGGCGGATGCCCGTCGCAACTTCGACGCGCTTGTCGAGGCTGCCCGAGATGCTTTCGCCGCCGACGGTGTGGACGCGTCACTCGAGGACATCGCGCGACGCGCGGGCGTGGGCATCGGCACGCTGTACCGCAACTTCCCGACCAGGGATGCGCTGGTCGAAGCCGTGTATCTCGAGGAGGTCGCCGGGGTCGCCGCATACGCGGAGGGTCTCGACGATCGGCAACCCTTCGAAGCAATGGCCGCCTGGCTGCGCCGGTTCGCCGACTACGCGGCGACCAAGAAGGTGCTGCTCACTGGCTTCAACAGTGACTCAACCCTCCTGCAGTCCTGCCGCGGTGTGGTCTTCGCGTCGGGGGAGCCGCTCCTGAAGCGCGCTCAGGCCGCGGGTGAGGTACGCCCGGACGTGGCAATTGACGACGCCGTGCGCCTGGTCTCCGGGGTCGCGGGCGTCGAGTTCCCCGAGCCCGGCCAGCGCGACCGGGTTATTGACGTGGCGCTGGACGGCCTGCGCGCCCGCTAGCTATCGGTGGTTGAGTCCCCTACTGAGCCGCCTGCCCAGCAAGCTGGTCCGGTCTGCTTAGCGGGGGCCCAGGACGAAGTCCGGTCTCGAAACCACCGCGGAACTAGTGCCCAGAGCCCTCGGTTTCGATCTCCGAGCGATCGCCAGACCACAGCGTGTGGAAGATGCCGTCGCGGTCTACCCGCTTGTAGGTGTGTGCGCCGAAGAAGTCGCGCTGGCCCTG
>JBDUEC010000301.1:0-2601 GCA_040002655.1 Rhodoglobus sp.
TCGCCGACATGAGCAGCGGATCCACGATCGACCAGAAGTAGCCGAGGAACGACGTGGAATATCTGATCTTCAGGTCGCGAAGCGTGAGCAGCCAGAGAGAGTGCCGGTATCGAGCGACGGGAGACCAGGGCGCTCTGGTCACTACGGTTTCGGGCACGGGCTCTATCGTATTCTTCGCGCGCTGGCGTGCGGGCAACCCGCCGTCGCGGCGGGCGCTGGACTACACGAAGAGGTTCGCGCGTTCCAGGTCTTCGGCGAAGTCAATCTCGACCGCGTACAGGTCGGAGATGTGCAGCGGCTCGATGTGCAGCTTGTCCTGCTCGATCGCGAGTTCGATGCCGCGTTCGAAGTAGTCCTGGTCGCCAACGCGCTTGAGCTGGCGCAGCAGCACGGCTTTGTCGTCCCTCGAGATGTAGTTGATTCCGACGGCCTCACCCAGTCCGCCGACCACCGTCTTGGAGAGCTCCTTGATGTAGCCCTCCGCGTCTGTCGTGTACTTGACCTCTTCATCCGACACCTTGGCGGTGTTCACCGACACGAAGGACTGGTCACGGGCGACCAGTTTGGCCGCACGCTCCAGGGCGATCGGGTCGAAGACCACGTCGCCGTTCATCCAGAGCACGCCGCCATTCGCCGACGCCTGCAGGGCACGCATGAGGCTCTTGGAGGTGTTCGTCTGGTCGTACTGCTCGTTGTACACGAACGATGCGTCGGGGAAGGCCTCGATGATGTGCTCGAGCTTGTAGCCGACCACGATCGTGACCTGGGCGTCTTTGCCGAACGCGTGGTGGATGTTGTCGAATTGCTGCTGCATGATGCTGCGGCCGTCGCTGAGTTCGGTCAACGGCTTGGGGAGGGAACGGCCGAGTCGGCTACCCATTCCCGCTGCCAGAATGACGATCTGTGTGCTCACGATTTGTCTCCTCAGTGATGCTATCGCTCCGAGGGCAGGCTGCGTGTTTGCCTTTTGTTAACCTCAGAGTTGCTGTGTAGACACACCGTTGTGCTTCCTGAACTTTATCGGCGCACCCTGTGAGCGCCACGGGAAAACCCGGGATGTTGCCGATTTGTGATGCTAGCTCGGGGAGGTCTCCGAGGATTGGTAAGTTTGTCCGGTGGATAACGAACCCCGGCCCGGCGCCCCGAAGAAACCCGCGGCGCGGCCGAACGCTCGTCCGTCGTCCACTACGCGCAAACCGGCGCCGACGCGCAAGCCCGCGGCCACCCGCAAGCCCGCCGCCAAAAAACCAGTTGCGGGTGATTCCGCAGCCAACGTTGAGGCTCCGAAGTCGAATGTCAAGGCGAACGCCGAGGTCATTCTGTCGCTGCACGACCTCACGAAGCGCTTTGACAATGTCGTCGCGGTCGATGCCATCGACCTCGAGGTGCGGGCAGGCTCGTTCTATGGGATCGTCGGCCCGAACGGTGCGGGCAAGACCACCACGCTCTCCATGGTCACCGGTTTGCTGCGCCCGACCGCTGGCACCATTTCGGTGCACGGCGCCGACGTCTGGAGCGACCCGGAGGTCGCCAAGCGCAACATGGGGGTGCTGCCCGACCGTTTGCGTCTCTTCGACCGCCTGACCGGCAGCCAGCTGCTCTACTACTCGGGCGTGTTAAGGGGCCTCACGCCCCACGTCGTCCGCGAACGCACGGCGGATCTCGCAGCTGCATTCGGCCTCGAGGATGCGCTGGGTCGCCTCGTGACGGACTACTCGGCCGGCATGACCAAGAAGGTCGCGCTCGCGGCATCCATGATCCACTCCCCGCGACTGCTCGTGCTCGACGAGCCGTTCGAGTCGGTGGACCCGGTCTCAGCCGCCACGGTGACGGAGATCCTGCAGAAGTACGTGAAGGCCGGTGGCACCGTGGTGCTCTCCAGCCACAGCATGGACCTGGTGCAGCGAATCTGCGATCACGTCGCGGTCATTGTGAACGGCGAGATCCTCGCAAACGGAACGATGGACGAGGTGCGCGGGGGAGAGTCGCTCGAAGAGCGCTTCGTCGATCTGGCCGGCGGCCGCAGAACAGCGGAGGGCATGGAGTGGTTGCACAACTTCTCCGACTGAGACTGCAGCTGCTTGCCAACGCGTTCAAGCGTCGGCCGTGGCAATTGGTGGGAATGGTCGTCGCCCTGCTCTACGGCATTGCGTTCGCGGTTGCCCTGGTGGCTGGGCTCGTCGTGCTCCGCGGCGTTGATCCCTACGTTGCACGCAGCATCGTCGTGATCGGCGGAGCTGTCGTGGTGCTCGCCTTCCTGCTACTGCCCCTCGCCTTCGGCGTGGACGACACCATCGACGCACGCAAGTTTGCGCTCTTCGGCATCAGTACTGGCAAGCTATCGCTGGCTCTATTGGCCGCGGCTCTGGTGAGTGTGCCCGCCGTGTCGATCACGATCGTCGCAATCGCGCAGATCGTCACTTGGAGTCGAGGGCTGGTTCCGGTGCTCATCGCCCTGCTGGCCGCCGTGCTGATCGTGGCCACTTGTGTCATCGGCGCCCGGTTCACGTCGTCGGTCGCCTCCTTCCTGCTCTCGTCTCGTCGTGCGCGGGATGCCACCGGCATCATTTCGGTGATCGCGTTCGTCGCGCTCGCCCCCGC
>JBDUEC010000302.1:0-2571 GCA_040002655.1 Rhodoglobus sp.
GCGTAGCCGCGGTCGACGAGGCCAGCCGAGGCCTCCATGGTCACGTGCTCGCCGTAGCCGGTCGCGGCACGGGCACCCACGAGGGCAATCGACGCGCCGAGGGCCGCCATCGCCGCGTCGGTGCCGCGGAGCCACAGGGCCGGTGGGGCGTGGAGGCCGAGGTCGTCGAGTCCGCCCGGCCAGAGGCCGCTCTGCGACGTGATCAGCCGCGCCCCGAATCTGGCGGCCTGCCGAAGGGCGAGCAGAGCCGTCGCCGACGTGAGTCTCGGATGCCACCGCTCCAGTGCCAGCGCGAGCTCTTCATCCGTGCCTTCCGCCGTGCCCGCCGCGTCGAGGGCCGCGCGAATGGCCGGGACATCCAGCCGATCCACAATCGCATCGAGTGCCGTGGCCGCACCGAGCGAGCCGACCAGCAGGCCGGCGATTCGGTCGCCGGGCTCGGCGATGCCTGTCCAGGTGGCGCGGGCGAAGCGGTCGCGAATGCCATCCCGATCCAGGTCGTCGCCTGCGATCGCGCGCACGAGGGTGGAGACCTCGGCCTCCTTGAGTCCGAACATGGTCACGGTCAGATCGCCTTCCTGAGGTAGAGGCCGCGACCGATGTGGTCGGCGGTGGGTCGGTCTGCGCCCTCGAGATCGGCGATCGTCCAGCCCAATCGCAGCACCCGGTCGTAGCCGCGCATGGTGATGCCGCCGCGCTCGAGGGCACGGTCGATGGATGCCGTGGTGCGGGTGTCGAGCCGCGAGCGTGGTCCGCGCAGCCAGGCGCCCGGCACCTGCGAGTTGAGCGTCCATGGGGTGGCGCGAAGGCGTTCGGCGGCGCGCTCCCGTGCTTCGATCACGCGGGCACGGGCATCCGCGGTGGAGCGTCGCTGAGAGTCCGCGCCGACGCGCAGCTGGGCCGAGGTGATGCGCTGCACCCTGAACTGGATGTCAATACGATCGAGCAGCGGACCCGACAGCCGGGCAAGATAGCGGCGCCGCGCCGCGGGCGGACACGTGCACTCGGAGTCTGGGGCACCGTACTGGCCGCACGGGCAGGGGTTGGCCGCGAGCACCAACTGGAAGCTTCCCGGGAAGTGCGCCACCGCGTTCGCGCGGTGGATCGTGATCACGCCGGACTCGAGCGGCTGCCGCAGCGCGTCGAGGACGGCGCTGGGAAACTCCGGCGCCTCATCCAGGAACAAAACTCCGTGCGACGCCCTGGCCGCGGCGCCTGGGCGGATCACCGAGCTGCCTCCTCCGACGAGTGCCGCTGCCGTGGCGGTGTGGTGCGGACTTTCCATCGGCGGGCGGGTGGCGAGTGATGCTCCGACCGGCATCCCCGACAGCGAGCGAACCGAAGTCACCTCAAGCGCTGCGAGCGGGTCGAGATCGGGCAGGAGTCCGGGCAGCCGCGACGCGAGCATCGTCTTGCCAGCGCCCGGCGGACCAAGAAGGAAGACGTGGTGACCACCGGCGGCCGCCACGATCATCGCTTCGACGGCATCCGCGTTGCCGATGACATCGGCGAGGTCGCTCTCGTCTTCCTGCAGGGTCTCGAGAACTGGCCGGGTCAGCGCCTCCACGGGCTCCGGTTCGAACTCCCCACCGTGCCAGATCGCGGCCTCGCGCAGGGAGGCAACCGGCACGATGCGGATGCCGGGCACGAGAGCCGCTTCGTCCGCGTTGCCAGTCGGCACCATCACCGTCGTGAACCCGGCCCGAGACACCCCGAGCACGGCCGGAAGGATGCCGTTGATCGGTCGCAGCCGGCCGTCGAGCCCCAGTTCCCCCAGGTGCACCACCCGTTCGATGGACTCCGGGTTGATCGTGCCAGCGGCGGCGAGCGCCGCGAGCGCGATCGCGAGGTCGAATCCGGAGCCGTGCTTGGGCAGTGCTGCCGGGGAGAGGTTCACCGTGATCTTGCGGTTCGGCAGGCCGCAACCGGAGTTGGTCGCGGCGGCGCGCACCCGGTCCTTGGCTTCGCCGAGCGCCGCATCGGGCAGCCCGATCAGTACGAAGTTGGGGAGGTTGCTGGAGATGTCCGCCTCGACCTCGACGACCACGCCCTGCAACCCGAGCAGGGAGATGGCGTGCGTGCGCCCCATCGCCACTAGAAGACCCTGCGCAAGTGCTCGACGTCGATCGGACCGCCCGTCGGCGCGATCACGCCAACGGCATCGATGCGAATACGGTCATGGTTGCCCGGGTGCGCCTCGCACCAGGCCGCCGCGAGGCGTCGCAGCCGCGCGAGCTTCGGTGTCGTGATCGCCTCGAGCGGATGCCCGAATGCGACGCTCGATCGCGTCTTCACCTCGACGAACACGAGCTCATCGCCCTCACGTGCCACCAGGTCGATCTCCCCCTGCCCGCACCGCCAGTTGCTCTCGACGATGGACAGCCCCGCCCCCACGAGGTACGCCGCCGCGATCGCCTCACCGCGCCTGCCGAGTTCGTCTTTCGCCGCCACGGGACAAGAGTGGCAAGCGCCCGAAAACCGGGCGCCACGGAGCAGCAGCTCGTGGAGATCCGGGACCTAAGACACTGGGGAGGATGAGAGGCTCGCGAGTATGGTCGGAAGGTGACCACC
>JBDUEC010000303.1:0-2569 GCA_040002655.1 Rhodoglobus sp.
GCACCGGCGTCGGACTCGGGCAGCCGCTGCTGATCGCGAGCCTGTGCCTCATGCCTCTCGGGCTCGTCATGTTCCTGATGTCGCCGGTGGCATCGCGGCTGTCCGCGGCACGCGGGCCGCGCACCAGCCTGATCCTGGGCGGGGTCATCATCTCGGCCTCGTTCACCCTGCAGGTCTGGCTGCAGACCGAACTGTGGCACGTCATCCTGATCTCGGCGCTCATCGGTGTCGGCGTGGGGTTCGCGTACGCGGCGATGCCCACGTTGATCATGCGCGCGGTGCCGCCCACCGAGACCGCGGCAGCCAACGGCCTGAACTCCGTCATGCGCACCCTCGGGTCCACGATCGCGGCCACGATTGTCGGCGTGATCCTGTCGTCGAACTTCGTGCGCGCTGGCGATGTGGCCGTTCCGACCCGGCAGGCCTTCGAGTCCGTCTACGCTCTTGGTGCCGCGGTGACGCTCGTGGGTGTTATCGTCGCCGTCTTCATTCCCCGGCGCACGCAGAACTACGACACGGCGAGCATCCCCGTTCAGCGATAGTGCGGCAGACTTGACGCAATGCCGAACCACATTCTCGCCATCCTGAACCGGCCATCGCTCGCGGCGAAAGCCCACGTCGACGGCGCCGAGCCGTTCAGTTTCGCGGATGCCGCCGAGCCGCACCTGAGCGTGCTCGATCTGGGTGCGACGCGCGGAGACGGCATCTTCGAGACCATCAGCATCGGCAATGGGCACCCCCAGGCGTTGGACCACCACTTGCGCCGCTTTGCGCGGTCGGCTGCGGCACTTGAGCTGCCCGAACCGGATGCCGACGCCTGGCGTTCGGCGATCCTCGCGGCAGTCGACGCCCTCGACCCGGCCGCCGAGGCCTGGGTGAAGACGGTGATGACCCGCGGCGTCGAGGGTGACGGACGCCCCAGTGGCTGGGTCTACGCCGCCCACTCCGCAGACTTCTCGGCCGCACGCACCGAGGGCGTGCGGGTGGTAACCCTCGATCGTGGTTACCGTCACGACATCGAGCAGACTTCGCCCTGGCTGCTGGCCGGTGCGAAGACGCTGAGCTACGCGGTGAATCGTGCAGTGGTGCGCGAGGCGCAGCGGCGGGGCGCCGACGACGTGGTGTTCGTGAGCAGTGACGGCTTCGTGCTGGAGGGTCCCACCTCGACGGTGGTGTTCCGCCGCGGTGCGACCTTGCTGACCCCGGGCACCGGCCTCGGCATTCTCGACGGCACGACCCAGGCCAACATCTTCCGCTTCGCCGAGTCTCTCGGGCTCTCGACCGGGTTCGAGCTCGCCACCCCCGACGTGCTGCGGGCAGCGGATGCCGCGTGGCTGGTGTCGAGCGTGCGACTCGCCGCCCCCATCCGCGAGTTGGACGGCCGCCCGATGACCGTCGACGCGGAGCTGACGAGCCAGATCAACGCCTACCTCCGCGACCTGACGGAGTAGTTGCTGGCAGCGGCGCATGCCGCGCCCGACACCGACCTCACGCACGAACGGCCCGCTCGATGTCCGACTGAACCTCCCGTGGATCAGGACATTCGTATGGAGCCCTGACAAATGTCCTGAACTACGGGAGTGAGCGCAGGCGGACTGTCGGGGCGACGCGTACGCCTGTTGAGGAGGAAGACGGCGCGAAATTACGGCAGGTGCCCCGCATCCGGGCAGTCGGACTAAGCGGGCGCGGCGGGCGGCGCTGCTCCCTCCGGGTCGATGGGTGCGAGGTCGTAGCCGGCGGTGTAGCGGCGCTTCGGGTCCAGCTTGTCGATCAGTGCCACGAGCGCGCGCTGGATCTCGACCAGCCGCTTCACGTCACCGGTCGAGACCAGGCTCATGCCCGCGTAGACCGGCTTGAACCACTTCTCGAACTCCGGCTCGCTGTGGAAGCGCGCCTCGAAGGTGGCGTAGCCCATGACATGCGGGATGCGCATGCCCGTCTCCGTGATCACCTCGAACGTGCACATCAGTTCACCGATCGCCCGCTGCTCGGTGCTGAAGAACAGGAACCCTTCGCTGCCCTCACTGCGACGCAGGGTCTTGAGCACGCCATCGATCAAGGCCTGCACGGTCTCGTCGCGCTTACCCTCGCCACTCGAGGAGAGCACGGCCTGACGGCGAGCCTCGATCCAGCCGAAGTAGTGGGCGAACAGGAAGGCAGTGCTGGTGACGGCGTAGTCGCCATGGCTCTCGTAGCGTTTCATCAGCGGAACCCAGCCGGTTTCCACGATGTTGAAGATGCGCGACTGCAGTTCGGCAGCGGCCTGGGCGAGGGGTTCGTACACGCGCTCGGCCGCCTTGATAGCGGACTGCTCCTCGAGGCGGTTGGCGCGATCCTCTTCGAGGGTGTGGCTGAGCCGGGCCGTGCGCACCGAGAACAGGCCGGAGACGACGACGCTCGCAACGCTGAGCACGACCGCGAGCGCGGTGATCCAATCGTTGGACGTCATGACGACATGGTAGCGAGGGGAGCCGGGCTGCGCGCCGGGCGGGGACCGGCGAGCAAAATCAACACAGCGAGGGGTTAAAGCGAAAGGCCCCCGATTCTCTTGCGAGCTCCGAGGGTCTTT
>JBDUEC010000304.1:0-2560 GCA_040002655.1 Rhodoglobus sp.
ACCGCGTAGGTGAGTGGCAGGAACGGGCTCACCACCTGGAAGGGCGACGAGAGCAACTCGATCGGATAGATGCCACCGGTAGATGTCACCTGCACGGCGAGCACGAACAGCGAGACGACGAGACCGGCGCGACCGAGACCGACGGTCAACAGGTAGTGGAACGCCGTGAAGGCCGCCGCGGTGACCAGCGAGAACGCGATCGTGGCGGGCAGCAGGTTCCAGCCCACGCCGAGGGCGCCGTGCAGCAGGGCAACGAGCAGCAACGCCTGCGCGCCCGTGACGGCGCCGGCCCTGGCAATGGCGGATGCCACCAGCCGCGAGTTGCGGGCCGTCGAGGTGAGGGCGCGGCGCGTGACCGGCCGCAGTACCAGGAACACGGCGAGGGCGCCGATCCAGAGACCGAGCGGGACGAAGAAGGTCGCCACCACCTGGCCGACCGCCGTGACCGGGTTGTCCGTGCTGACCGAGAGCGAGACCGGGTCGGCGGCCACCTTGGCCGACTCCGCTGCCGCCGAGGTATCCGCTGAGGGGATTTGGGCCGCGCCGCTCTGAAGGCCGGTGGCGAGGCTGGTGGCGCCCGTTGCGAGCTGATCCGCGCCGGAAACCAGGGCGGGAGAACCGTCAGTCAGTTGCGACGCACCGGACGCGGCCTGCGCGATGCCGTCGTGCAGCTGGGGCAGACCGGCGGCACCGCTCGCGAGAGCGGAGCCGTTGCCCGCGGCAGAGGCCAGCCCGGAGACGAGCGCCTGGAACTGCGCCTGCAGTTCTGGGGTCGCCGCGCTCATCGCCGGAGCGAGCGCGGTGAGCCCGGAGGAGATCTGCGAGACGCCCGACGTGTACTGCGTGATGCCACTCGAGAGTGAACCGAGGTCGGACGTCTTGTCGCTGAGCGTCCACAGGCCGCTCTCCAGATCGCTCACCCCTCCCGTGTACTGCGTGAGTCCGGAAGACAGAGCTGTCGCCCCGTTGGCCAGCTGGGTCGCTCCGTCGGCCGCCTTTGTCAGGGAGGCGCCGAGGTCACCCAGGCTCGCGTAGATGCCGCCGATGTACTGCGCCGTGATCGCGTTGCCGAACGTGTCGGTCATGGTCTGGCCGACCACCTGCGCGACCGAGCCGGTGAGGTAGGAGTGCGCGTCGTCGGTGCGGATCGAGATGTCCGCCTTCTGCGGGTCTGGGCCGGACAGCGACAGGATCGAGGTGGAGAAGTTGCTGGGCACGGTGAGCACGGCATACACGGTGCCGGCCTTCAGGGCGGCATCGGCATCCGCTTCGTTGGTGATGGTCCAGTCGAAGCCGTCGGCGCCAGTCAGCTCGGTGACGAGCTGCCGACCCGCGAACACGTTCTGCACGGTGCCATCTGCGGCCGTGCTCTTCTGCAGGGTGTCTTCGTTCACGATCGCAACTGGAATGTGGTCGAGGGCCTTGTCACCGCCGCCAATCGCTCCGACGAACAGGCCGGCAAAGGCGAGCGGTACGAGTACGACGGCGGCGAGACCGCCCCATCTGAGTAGTTTCCTGCCCGTGGCGCTCATCGGACGAGCCCTTCTGTCGTGAGTGAATACAGGTCGATTTCGACGAGCGGCCGATCCCCCGGATCGCCGGTCGAGAAGGCCCTGGTCGACACCGGAGTACCGATGACTACCGTGGTTGTCGCCGGGGCGAGCGCGCGAATAGCCGCGATGAAGGCCGCCTCGTCTGCATCGGAGGCGAACGGATCGAGCTGGTCGAGCATCACGATCGGTGTGCGTTCCGCCAGTGCCACCGAGGTGAGGGCGACCGCCCGCTCGAGCTGCGGGAGTTCGACGAGGGTCGACTCCATGCCGACCACCGCGGTCGCCCGGCCGGTGGCCTGCAGTACGGAGTTGACCCGGGCGAGCCATCGTCTAGCGCGGCGGCTAGTGGAGAACATGCGGTACCAGGGCTGCGTCATCTCGAGGCGTTCGACCAGGAGTTCACCGATCGTCACGCTGGTTTCGGAGCGCTGCGCTCCCCCGACGTCTGCGAGCGCCACGAGCGACCGCACCGCCGAGGCCTCGGAGGGCAGCGGATGCCCCGCCACCTGGGCCCGGCCAGACACCGGGTCGAGGCGCCCGGCGAGCGTCGCGGCCACGAGCCTGCGGTCCATCGGGTCTCCGCTGGCGATCACGATGGCCCCGGCGGGGATGGTCACACTGAGCGGACCCACCTCATGCTCGCGGGAGCCGGCAACCAGGAAGTCGGTGCTGATGGATGCCGCACCCTGCGCGGTCGCCCAGGTCACGGCGTCGCGGTGCTCGCGCAGTTGCTCGCCCTCGATGTCGACGTTCGGAAGCAGTTTGCCGAGCCACTTCGGCATCCACCAGGCGGCTCGTCCGAACAGGGTCATGAGCGCGGGCACGAGCGTCATGCGCACGAGGAACGCGTCGAACGCGATGCCGACGGCGAGGCCGAGCGCGATCGGCTTGATCATGCCGCTGCCCTCTGGCACGAAGGCGAAGAACACGAAGAACATGATGAGGGCTGCCGCAGTGACCACGCGGGCGCCGTTGGCGAAGCCGTGGCTGACCGCGAACTTCGCGTC
>JBDUEC010000305.1:0-2552 GCA_040002655.1 Rhodoglobus sp.
GACGAAAGGGACCACACATGGCTGTGACTAGCGAAGCGACGACCCTCTGGTTCGGTGACCTGCTGAGCGGGTCGGGTACGACATCCCTCGATTCGTCGGATGCCGCAGAGTTTCCGGTGAGCTGGGCCGCCCGCTCCCAGGGCGAGGCCGGCAAGACCAACCCGGAGGAGCTGCTCGGCGCCGCCCACTCCGCCTGCTACTCGATGGCACTCGCCAACGCGCTCGCCCAGAACGGCACCCCGCCCGAGAGCCTGCAGGTGACGGCCGCCGTGACGTTCGCCCCGGGCGAGGGCATCACGGGCAGCCACCTGCTGGTGTCTGCCAAGATCGCCGGCCTGAGCGCTGAGGACTTTGAGAAGCTCGCCGAGGATGCCAAGCAGAACTGCCCGGTCTCGAAGGCCCTGACCGGCATTCCGATCACGCTCGAAGCCAGCCTGGCCTGATGGCCGGGATGCGCGTTCTGGTTTCGGGCGCATCCGGCTTCATCGGCACGGAGTTGTGCGCTCAACTCGAGTCGGCGGGCCACGAGGTGCTGCGCCTGGTGCGCCGCGAACCCTCGGGCGCCGGGGAACATCGGTGGGACCCGGATGCCGGCACGATTGACGACGCGCTGGTGGCATCCGTTGACGCCATCGTGAATCTCTCCGGGGCATCGACCGGGCGCCTGCCGTGGACGAGGTCGTACAAGCGCACCCTGGTGACCTCCCGGGTGAATGCCACCCGCACCATCGCCGAGGCGATCGTGCGCTCGAAGACGCCGCCGCGGGTACTGCTGAACGCTTCGGCCGTCGGCTTCTACGGCGACCGGCCGGGCGCGCACATCACCGAGACCACCGGCAAGGGCAATGACTTTCTCGCCGACCTGGTCGAGGCCTGGGAGCTGACCGCGAGCATCGCCGCTGAACACACCCGCGTCGCCACCTTCCGCAGCGGTCTCGTGGTCGGCAACGGTGGGGCTTTCACCCCGCTCACGCTGCTCACGCGGCTTGGCCTCGGCTCGCGCTTCGGCAGCGGCAACCAGGACTGGCCGTGGATCAGCCTGCACGATGAGGCAGCGGCGATTGTGCACCTGCTCACGTCAGACCTGAGCGGTCCCGTGAACCTGGTCGGGCCGCACTCCGTGCCGTCAAAGCGCGTCACCGATTTTCTCGCCGAGGCACTTGAACGCTGGCACCCGTGGGTGATCCCTACCATCGTCATCCGGTTGGCTCTCGGGGAGGGCGGCGCGACGCTGCTGCTCACCAGCCAGGACATCGCGCCAACCCGGCTGCTCGCCGACGGCTTCGAGTTTCGTTACGAAACCGTGGAGGGCGCGATCGGCGCGCTGATCGCGGACCGTTAGCGAGTGCCGCGCTCCAGACGGATGGCCTCCCTGGCAGCCCAGCGCGCGCGGCGGCGGTCCCCGCTGGCGTCGTATGCCAGCCCGAGCCGGAACCAGTCCTGCCAGGATTCCGGATTGGCTTCGACCGCGGCCTGATAGGCGGGAAACTGCGCGTCCGCTGCGACCGGGTCGGCCCGGCCGCTCGGCAGCTTCGGCAGGTCGTCGACTGGCAGGCCGCCCTCCGTGCCGAGCTTCTTCGCGAGCGCCTCGGCACGGAAGGCGAAGGTGAGTTCGGCGACGAGCACGTACGCCCCGACGAGCGGCAGCACGATGAGGGCGAAGCCGATGGCTTTCGCGATGCCATTGGGATCGAGAATCAAGCGGATGGCGTACTGCGTCACGAAGACCAGATAGATCACGAGCAGGGCTGCCATCACGAAGACGGCGATGCGGCCCTTCACGCTGAAGCTGCGGGGGCCGTGCCCGTGAGGTCGATCAGCTTGTCAAGGCCTACCACCACGCCGCGAGCGGTGCGGGTGGCCCGAAGCGCCAGCAGAATCCCGGCCTCGTAGGCGTTCGGCGCGAGAGTCTCATGGCTGATCGTGAGCACTTCGCCGTTGCCGCCGAAGATCACGTCCTGCTTGGCGACCACGCCCTGCATCCGCAGGCTGTGGATCGGGATGCTCGACACTTGCTGGCCGCGAGCACGCTGGTCGACGTGCGGAGCCAGCACCGGACCCAGTGAGGCCCGGGCCTCACCCATGAGTTCTGCGGTGCGCACAGCCGTGCCCGACGGCGAGTCGACTTTCGACGCATGGTGGGCCTCGACGATCTCGATCGAGTCGTAGAAGCGCGCGGCCATCGCTGCGAAGGATGTGGCCAGAACGGAGCCGATCGAGAAGTTCGGCACGATCACCACCCCGACCGCGAGGTTGCCGTCGATCGTCTTGTCGAGGGTGGCGATGCGCTCGGCCGACCAGCCCGACGTTCCGACGAGCACGCTGATGCCGTGGGCGACGGCGAACTCGACGACGCGCTGCGAGACCGCGGGGAGGGTGACGTCGACAGCGATGTCCGCGCCGAGCATTTCACTCAATTCGCCCTTCGAGCCGATCTGGGCCACGAGTTCGAATTCGTCCGAACCCTCGATGATCTGGGAGACCAACTGGCCCATCTTGCCCGTTGCGCCGACGATTGCGACCTTCGTAGTCATCCGCTAAACCTACCAACT
>JBDUEC010000306.1:0-2534 GCA_040002655.1 Rhodoglobus sp.
AAGATCGTGATGCCGAATTCGCGGATGAGAATCACGATCGTGACCCACCACCACAGTTCGCCGAGGATCGAGAGGGCGACGAGGGCGCCACCGGTGAGCACCTTGTCGGCGATCGGGTCGAGGATCTTGCCGAAGTCGGTGACCAGGTTCTGCCGCCGAGCCAGGATGCCGTCCACCGTATCCGTGACTATCGCCACGACGAAGATCACGGCGGCCACCCAGCGCACCGCACCGAGTTCGCCCTTGTCGGCGAGCAGCAGCCAGATGAAGACCGGGGCCATGAAGATGCGGACGACCGTGACGATGTTCGCCACGTTGCCGGTGCTCGCCGGGGTGTCGCCGTTGCGGGCGACCCGCCCCCGCATGGGGTTCGGTCGTTTCGCCGGTGGCTCTTGCGGTGCTGGCAGCGCCACGAGTTACTCCCTGCCGGTCAGCTTCCAGGCGTCTTCGTCATCCGACGACCCGTCCACCTCATCGTAACCGCTCGTCATGTCCCCGACGGGGTCGGCCGAGTAACGGTCTGCCGACGCGACCTCCGACACGCTCGGCCCGTCGTCGCCGCGCAGGCGCGCGAGCACACCGGCGAGCTGCTCCGGCGCCACGAGCACGTCCCTCGCCTTGGACCCCTCTGACGGACCGACGATCCCGCGGCTCTCCATCAGGTCCATGAGCCGGCCCGCCTTGGCGAAGCCCACCCGGAGCTTGCGCTGCAACATCGAGGTGGACCCGAACTGCGTGCTCACGACGAGCTCTGCGGCGGCGAGCAGGAGCTCGAGGTCGTCGCCGATGTCGCCGTCGATGTTCTTCTTCTCGGCCGACACGGCCACGTCCTGGCGGTAGTCGGGGCGAGCCTGGCGCGTGACATGCTGCACGACGGCCGCGACCTCGCTCTCGGTGACCCACGCGCCCTGCACGCGGATTGCCTTGGATGCGCCCATCGGCAGGAACAGCGCGTCTCCCTGGCCGATCAGCTTGTCTGCCCCCGGCTGGTCGAGGATCACCCGGCTGTCGGTCATGCTCGACACCGCGAAGGCGAGCCGTGACGGCACGTTGGCCTTGATGAGCCCGGTGACGACGTCGACGGAGGGCCGCTGGGTCGCGAGCACGAGGTGGATGCCGGATGCCCGCGCGAGCTGGGTGATGCGCACGATCGAGTCCTCGACATCCCGGGGGGCGACCATCATGAGGTCGGCGAGCTCATCGACGACGACCAGCAGGTACGGATACGGACGGAGCACGCGCTCGCTGCCAGCGGGCAGCACGATCTCGTTCGCGACGACGGCCCGATTGAAGTCGTCGATGTGACGGAAGCCGAACGACGCGAGGTCGTCGTACCGCATGTCCATCTCCTTGACGACCCAGGCCAGCGCCTCCGCAGCCTTCTTCGGGTTGGTGATGATCGGGGTGATGAGGTGCGGCACGCCGGCGTAGATCGAGAGCTCGACGCGCTTCGGGTCGATCAGCACCATGCGCACCTCTGCGGGCTTCGCGCGCATCAGGATCGACGTGATCATCGAGTTGACGAAGCTGGACTTTCCGGAGCCGGTCGAGCCGGCCACGAGCAGGTGGGGCATCTTGGCGAGGTTGGCCACGACGAAGCCGCCCTCGACGTCCTTGCCGAGACCGATGGTCATCGGGTGCACGCTCTTGGTGCTCGCACTCGAGCGCAGCACGTCGCCGAGCGACACGATCTCGCGATCCTTGTTGGGGATCTCCACGCCGATCGCGCTCTTGCCCGGAATCGGGGAGAGGATGTTGACCTCGTTGCTCGCGACCGCGTACGAGATGTTGCGGGCGAGCGCGGTCACGCGCTCGACCTTCACACCAGGTCCGAGCTCGAGCTCGTAGCGGGTGACCGACGGGCCGCGACTGAAACCGGTGACCTTGGCATCCACCTGGAACTGGGTCAGCACCTCGGTGATCGCCTCGACGACCTCGTCGTTGGCGGCGCTGCGGGCCTTCGGGGGCGTGCCGGGTGTCAGCAGGGCGGCCTGGGGCAGGCGATAGGGCGCGGTCGGCTGGCGCTGGGCCTTCACCACCGCGGCGACCTCGAACTCGCCAGCCTCGCCCTTCTCGCTGGCCTTCGTGGTGAATCCGGGCAGGATGCCAGGGCCGTCTTCGCGCAGGCTGGTCGCGCCGGTCTCCACCTCGCCCGTGAAGCGCTTGACGGCGTCCTCGGCCTTGACCAGCTCCTCGAGCAGGTCGATGCCGAAGTCGCTGGAGTCGTTGATGTTGGTACTGCGCGGCAGCACCTCGGTGCGGTCGATCACGTCGGTGAGCTGCTCGGCCGGGGCATCCCGCCCGATCACCGGGCTGTCGAAGGCAGGCTCGTCCTCACGCGCGGACTTGTTCCTGCGCCACCACGGAATGCTCGCCGGGTCCTCGTCGCTTGAGTTAGCACCGATGCCGAGATCGCTGAGCGTGCCGAACTGCAGCGAGTCGTTCTTGGCTGCCTTGGCGGCTAGACGCTCGGACTCCGCGGGCAACTCGGCGCCGAACAGGTACGAGTACAGCTCGCGCAGGCGCGCGCCGAT
>JBDUEC010000307.1:0-2526 GCA_040002655.1 Rhodoglobus sp.
CCGTACGAGTACGCGCACCCGATGGAGCTGCTCGACAAGATCATCTCGCGCGGGCAGGTTCCGCTGCTCGTCGCGCTCGACGGCATCACCGACCCGCGCAACCTCGGGGCGATCATCCGCTCGGTTGCCGCCTTTGGAGGCCAGGGCGTGATCGTACCGCAGCGTCGCTCGGTGGGGCTCACCGCTTCCGCCTGGAAGACGTCGGCTGGAGCCGCGGCGCGCACCCCGGTCGCGATGGCCGGCAACCTCACCCAGACCATCAAGAGCTACAAGGATCGCGGCGTATTCGTGCTCGGCCTCGACGGCGGCGGCGACGTGCAGCTGCCGGAGCTGAAGCTCGCCCGGGAGCCCGTGCTGCTCGTGATCGGCAGCGAGGGCAAGGGACTCTCCCGCCTCGTCACCGAGAACTGCGACGCCGTGGTCTCGATTCCGATCAGCTCGACCACGGAGTCGCTCAACGCCGGCATCGCGGCCAGCGTCGCGCTCTACGAGGTGTCGAAGCTGCGGGCTGCCGCGAAGAAGTAGGGTTTCGCGCCGAGTTGGCGCAAACAAGGGCTCGCGCGTCGTTGTGGCCCGGTTCGTGACAAGTCGCGCGTGGTGTTGGGCCTCCCGGCACCGCGTCGCCTTCTCCCGCAACCTTCCTCCCGGGTTAACTCCCGTCGCTTAGGACATAGGGCGGCAGGCTAATGTCCTGGGCCACGGGAGGGCGTGCGGGGGTTGGGGTCGCGGCCGGAGTCGCGCGGTCGCGATCGAGGCGCAACAGACGTCGGCATGGCGTAAACCGGGCCTCGCGGGGCGACAAAGCCCGGTTCTCGACACGTCGACGGGCGGACGCCGGTTCGCGACAAGTCGAGCGGGCTGAACTATCGCGCCCCGACCGGCACGGCGGCCTCGAGCGCGACCATGAGGTCGGCCGTGAGGTCGTCAACGTGCTCGAGGCCGATCGAGAGCCGCACGATGCCGGCGCCGGGCTTGGCGGCCGCGGCGACCGGGCGGTGCGTCAGCGACGCTGGATGCTGCACCAGCGAGTCCACGCCGCCGAGCGACACCGCGTGGGTCACCAGCTCGCACGCCTCGGTGAAGCGCGCGGCGGCCTCGTAGCCGCCGACGAAGTCCAGGGCGATGAGGGATCCGGCACCGGCGGACTGCGTGCCAATCAGCCCGGCCGGGTCCTGGCCCGGCAGCCCCGGGTAGAGCACGCGCGCGAGTGCGGGGTGGCCCTGCATCCGCTCGGCGAGAAGGCCCGCGGTCAGTTGCTGGGCGCGCACCCGCACCGGCAGCGTGCGCAGCCCGCGGTGCAGCAGATAGGCGGCGAGCGGATGCAGCAGCCCGCCGGTGAGCGCGCGCACCTGGCGCAGGCGCTCCACCCACTCATGCGACGTCGCGACCACGCCACCCATGACATCGCCGTGACCGCCGAGGTACTTGGTCGCACTGTGCAACACGATCGCAGCGCCCAGCTCAAGTGGACGCTGCAGCACGGGGGTTGCGAACGTGTTGTCCACGAGCACCGGCACGTCTCCGGCCTTGGCGACGAGCGCGCCGATGTCGGTGAGCTCGAGCGTGGGGTTGGCCGGCGTCTCGAGGATGACGAGACCGGTCTCAGGGCGAATCGCGGCGGCCACGCCAGCGGCATCGCACCACGTGACGGTGGTGCCGAGCATGCCGCTCTCCAGCACGTGGTCGGTGCCGCCGTAGAGCGGGCGCAGCGCCACGACGTGCGGCTTGCCCGCAATGACGGATGCCAGCAGCACCGCGGTGAGGGCGGCCATCCCGGTGGAGAAGGCCACAGCGCCCTCCGCACCCTCAAGCGCGGCCAGTGCATCTTCGAAGCGGGCGACGCCGGGCTGCCAGAGCCTCGCGTACACGGAGGACTGCCCGGGCAGGAAGTCGCCGCCGGTGGCGAGCTGCTCGTAGGAGTCACCGCCGCTCTCGACGCTGTCGAGCGGGTAGGTGGTGGCCAGGTCGATGGGTGGCACGTGCAGCCCGGCCTCGCGCAGTCCATCCATTCCGGAGTGAACAGCAAGGGTCTCGAGGTGCGCTTCGTTGGGCATCATGGGTTGATTCCAACAGATACTGCGCACAACTGCCGATGACGCTGCAGAATCTGCGAGAATCGGGCACATGTCCGAACGATCCCTCGATTCAACCGACAAAGCGCTGCTGCGGGCGCTCTCGTCCAACGCGCGAGCCTCCGGAGCGGCACTCGCCGCCGCGGTCGGGATCGCGGAGTCGACCGTCTCGTTGCGCTTGCGTCGCCTGCAGGGCGATGGCTACATCCGCGGCTACCACGCGGACATCGACGCCGCAGCCCTCGGGGTTACGGTGCAGGCGCTGGTCTCGGTCAAGCTCGTGAAGCACGTGCGGGAGGAAGTGGATGCCTTCCGCAGGCAAGCGCCGAGCTGGCCCGGTGTGCTCGCCCTGTTCCACATGGGCGGAGCGGACGACTACCTCCTGCACGTGGCGTCACTCAGCGCCGCCGACCTGCGCGACTTCGTGCTCAAGTACCTGGCCGGGCATCCGGCG